>JAIWBS010000021.1:0-18687 GCA_048633705.1 Pirellulales bacterium | reverse complement strand
CAACAGCAATCAAGTTTTTTGAAGGAGTCGGTTGAGATAAAGTACCATAATCACCACAAGGCGCTCCATAAGCTCTCTCGTTACCGCCACTCTTAATAGAAATCATCCTCTGTCCTAAACTCCCTCTAATAATTTGATCGTATAATTGAGAGGAAAGTTCATAATCGCCCATCCAGGCGCAAGGAAGTCCATATTTTGCAATATTTACTCCTAAGGACATGTTTGAGATATCTATCCCATGATTAATTGCAGCTTGAAAATCAACCTGCAAATCTCCGCCCGTATTATAGAAGCCACCGGTATGAAATCGCGAATAAACATCTACATCGTAGGCCATCCCTTTCCATTGATAAGGTACACCTCCTTCAAGATGACTTCTTATTCCATCTCCGCAACAAGTTCCCGCTACATGAGTTGAGTGATCACTAATACTACCCGCTTCTCCATAAGTAACTCTTTCTCCAAAATCATGGTGATCAGCATCAACTAGACCACCATCATAAACAAAAACCGACACACCTGCCCCACTTAAACTATACGGTAAGGACTGCAACGTGTCAGCTCCAATGGCCGCCCGAGATCCGTCATTTTCTTCTTCAAAAGGAGGCGGGGCTTGCTGGATCCACATTACTTTATCTTCTCGGGCTAAACTGTAAATTCTATCCTCGGGTAAGAAAACTGATAATGAGTTTATAACTTCAATTGGTCCAACTACTTCCCCACCGTGTTTTTGAACTAAAGCTTGCCCCTGCTCTAATGAAACGTCTTGGTGAAATTGCACCATCATATTGATACCTCGATTAGCTACCACTGTCCAGCCGCCGAATATATTATTTTTTGTGTTTTGATCAATTTTATCATCAGGCAAGATTGGTGTAATCGTCCTCACTCCCGGCAACTTACTGAGATTGACCCCTGAATTAACAAAGGCAACATAAGTGTGATTAGGTACATATTTTTGTAGCTCAATTCCCCAATTAGCCAAAGTACTTTTTTCCTCGTTGCTGGGAATGTCGTAGAATTGCACAAAAACGTGTTTGGGGCCTCTGCCTTTGATTTCGGCAGTTATACCTTTTGCTGGCACAAACTGTCTACTCTTTAATTTAATCGTATAATCCAAAACAGGTTCTTCTGGCTCAACTAAAAAATCTTCCTGTTTAGGAAGACGACCGGCGTAGGTTGAATTAATCAAACCGATCAGGCACAACAGAGAAATTACGGCGATAATGACATTTTTTTTCATAATCTTTTGGAAATTTAATAATTAAAAAACAGGCTTAATTAAGTTACCTTAGCAAAATAATCTTAAACCTGTCAAGTTATATTCTACTTAAAATCCTTCGTAATCGCGCATGATCAGCTGAGCCTCAACTTGTTTAACAGTTTCAATAACCACTGAAACCACAATCAATAAGCTGGTACCGCCAATAGCAAAAGCGGTGACGTTAGTGGCTGCCTGGGCAACGTAAGGCAAAACAGCAATAATCCCCAAAAACAGCGCACCGGTCAGGATAATCCGGGAAGAGGTGTAGCTGAGAAATTCCGCGGTATTGCGGCCCGGCCGGATTCCCGGCACGAAACCACCTTGCTTTTGCAGATTGTCGGCAATCTGGTCCGGATGAAAAACCACCGCTGTGTAGAAATAAGTAAAAGCCACTACAAAGACAAAGTAGATAGACGAATAAAAAACTTGGTTCTCGAACAAATTAGCCGTAAGGTTAGCCAAGCTGGCCAGCCATGGTATGGAAGAATTGACCAGCCATTGAGCAACCATCGGTGGTATCAATATAATGGAGATGGCAAAGATGATCGGGATTACTCCGGCTTGGTTTACTTTAAGCGGTAAATGGGTTGACACTCCTCCGTACATCCGATTGCCTCTTATCCGCTTAGCATAGGAAACCGGGATATTCCTCTGGCCTTGAGTAATAACTACCACCCCAGCCACCGTCAAAACCGCAATAGTGGCAAATACAATCAAAGTTACTATTTGGGTGCTTTCAAAAGTGGCTAAAGTTTGCTGGAGTTGAGCGGGGTATCTGGACACAATACCGGCAAAAATTATCAGGGAGATGCCGTTACCGATGTTTTTTTCCGTGATCAGCTCCCCGATCCACATCAAGAAAATTGTACCAGCCGTAATTGTAATAATTGTGCTAACCCACTGCAGGGGAGAAGTAATATTGATAATACCTTGGCCTTGTTTGGACAATATGGTTATCATGCTGTAGGCCTGCAAAGCTGCCAATGGAACAGCTACATACCTTGTCCATTTATTGATTTTGGCTCTACCGGATTCCCCTTCTTTCTGAATCTCTTCCAATTTAGGAATAATCATGGTTAACAGCTGGAAAATAATGGTAGCGGTAATGTATGGGGCGATTCCAAGCATGACTATTGAAAAATTTGCCATGGCTCCGCCGGAAAACAGATTGAGCAGCCCTAATACCTGATTACTTTCGAAAAACTGCTTGAGAGACTCCAGATCAACCCCGGGAACCGGAATGTGGGCAGCTAACCTAAAAATCACCAACATGCCCAATACAAAAAGAATGCGTACTCTTATATCTTTAACTTTCCAAAGTCGAGAAACTTTTTCTAATACAGCCATATTTATTTTTTCTTCGGTTCAATAATAATAGCTTCGCCACCCGCTTTCTTTATAGCATCAAAAGCGGTTTTTGAAAAACGGTGGGCCTTTACTGTAAGCTTCTTTGACAATTTACCTTTGCCCAAAATCTTAATGCCCGGATGGATTTTATTCACCAATCGCATTTCTAACAGCTTTTTAGGTTCAACAATCTCTCCTGATTTAAAAACCTCATTTAACTGTTCTAAATTAACCGTATTTAAATTGGGATGAATACTGAGGAAACCCCGTTTTTTAGGAATCTGTCTGATGAAAGCCGGATATCTTTTTCCTGCAAATCCTCCTTTATGCTTACCGCCGGAACGGGACTTTTGCCCTTTCATTCCCCGACTGGAATAATTTCCGGAACCAGAGGCATTACCTCTACCCAGTCTCTTTTTTGGCTTTCTGCCGTGAGTTTTTAGCTGATGCAGTTTTAAAGACATATTATTTCTTTTTGAGCCTGTTTAAATATTCTTCCTTATCCATCAAGCTGTCTAGCGCCAAAAATGTAGCTTTTACATTATTTATTTTATTTTTGGAACCAATCATTTTAGTTACTACATTCTTAATCCCGGCCAATTCCATTACAATTCTAACAGCTCCACCGGCAATCACGCCGGTACCAGCCGGAGCCGGTCTAAGCATCAATCTGGCCGCTTTGAATTTAACCTTGATTTCATGGGGAATAGTATCGTTAACCAGCTTTACTTTCATAATTTTTTTCTTGGCCTGGGTAGCCGATTTATTAATGGCAATGGAAACATCCTTGCCCTTGGCCACTCCGTAGCCGATTTTACCTTTACCATTACCAACTATCACACAAGCTCGAAAGCGCATGCGTTTTCCACCAGCCATCACTCTGGTGACTCTGGCTAAATCAACGATTTTTTGATCGTATTCCTGGTCTTTAACTTCTCGAAATTTATTGGGCATCTTTCTTTATTAAAATTTTAATCCGGCCTTCCTGGCCCCTTCGGCCACTGCCTTAATCCGACCGTGGTAGGGATGACCTCCTCGATCAAAAACTACTTTGTTAATTTTCTTGGCCACTGCTTTTTCAGCTATTAGTTTTCCCAGTTCTTTTGCTTTGTCAGTTTTGGGTAATTTGGCCGATTTACCTTTTAATTCTTTGTCGTGGGCGGCTACTAGAGTCTTTTTAGTCTCGTCATTTATAATCTGAACGTAAATATGTTTGATACTTTTAGCAACGCTAAGGCGCGGTCTTTCTTTGGTGCCGGATATTTTAGCCCTTATCCTTTTTTTTCTGACCTGCCGCTTGGCTCTATTAATTTTTTGCTTATCTTTCATATATATTATTAGTTATCGGTTTATTCACCGACGGCCTTGACTACCTTACCGGCTTTGCGTCTAATCACTTCATCAACATATTTAATACCTTTACCCTTATAAGGTTCTGGTTTGCGAATCGCCCTGATTTCAGCCGCCGCCTGCCCGACTATAGCTTTGTCTATTCCGGAGATTGTAATTATATTTTTTTCGACCTTACCTTCCACTTCCTCCGGTAAAATATATTCGACCGGATGGGAATAACCAACTTCCAAGGTCATCTTATTTCCAGCCAGGTTAACTTTATAGCCGACTCCCTTAAATTCCAATTTTTTAGTAAATCCCTCGGTTACCCCTTTAACCAAATTGGCCAAAAGGGCCCTGTTGGTACCCCAAAGTGAGCGGCTGAATTTATCTTGTTCGGCAATAGAAACCAGCAACTGATTATCCTTTTGAACCACTTTTACCAACGGATGAACATCAAGAAACAACTGGCCTTTTTTTCCTTTCAAGGTTACTTTCTGGCCATCTATCTTTATCTCCACCCCTTCTGGGATATTAATTGGTTGTTTGCCGATTCGGGACATATTTATCAATTAAATAAAAAAATTAAAATACCTCGCAAATAATTTCTCCACCTACTTTTTGGATACGTGCTTCTTTGTTGGTCATAATACCATTGGGAGTAGATATTACTGCTATTCCCAAACCACCCAACACATGGGGCAATTCATTATATTTTTGGTAAACCCGGCACCCTGGTTTAGAAATCCTCTTAATACTGTGGATCAATGGTTTCTTGTCTTCTTCAGAATACCTTAGACCAACTTTGATCATGCCGAACTCAAAGCCGTTTTTATTGACTTCTTTTATTTCTTCTATGCTACTGATAAAACCTTCCTTGGATAAAATTTTGGCAATGGCCATTTTTACTCTGGAAAAAGGAATAATTACCTCCTGCTTATTCACAGCTTGAGCATTTCTTATTCTTGTTAACATGTCCGCTATCGGATCTGTCATATTTCTCTTGGGTAATTAGTAATTAGTAATTTGTTATTTTACCAGCTGGATTTGGTAATTCCAGGCATTTCTCCGCGGTTAGCCAATTCCCTGAAACAAATACGGCAAAGATTGAACTCGCGAATATAACCCCGTCGGCGGCCACAACGCCAGCAACGGCGAACTTTCCTGGTAGAGAACTTAGGGGTTTTCTTGGCTCTGGCAATTTGTGATTTTTTTGGCATAATATTTTAATTTTTTTGAAAAGGAAAACCTAAATACTTTAGTAAAACGGCGGCTGACTTATCGTCAGTTGCCGTGGTAATTATTGAAATATCTAAACCATGTACTTTTTCCGTTTTATTCGGATCTATCTCCGGAAAAACCATTTGTTCCTCTATCCCTAAACTGTAATTACCGCATCCGTCAAAACCGGTTCTTGGCAGTCCCCTAAAATCCCGAACTCGGGGCAAGGCCACATTAACCAGTTTATCGACAAAATCATACATACGTTCTCCCCGCAGGGTTACCTTAACTCCGACAATCATCCCTTTTCTGATTTTAAAATTGGAAATTGATTTTTTGGCTTTGGTGCGAACCGATTTCTGGCCGGAAATTATGGTCAAATCATCAGCAACCACTTCTAAGAATTTTGCATCGGCCAAAGCTTGACCGGTTCCCGAATTTAGAACCACTTTTTCCAGTTTGGGGACGGTCATATCATTTGATAAACCCAAATCCTTCTTTAGTTTCGGCAATACTTCTTTGATAAATTTTTTCTTCAATCTACTCATATCTTAAAATAATTGATTACATTTATGGCACCGTCTCATTTTCTTTTTGTCAGCCAATTTTTTAAAACCTACTCTGGCCGGTTTATTGCACTTGGGGCATATTAACATAACATTGGATATACTCATTGGAAAAGAGTATTGGATCCGTTGGCCCTTTTCTCCCTCTTTTTTCGGTCTGGTGTGTTTAATCTGCACATTACGTCCCTCAACGGTTATTCTTCGATCTTTTACAAAAACTTGCAGCACTTTGCCCTTTTTGCCCTTATCCTTACCTGATACAATTTTGACTAGATCGCCTTTTTTTATCTTCATAAAACCTCCGGGGCTAAAGATACAATTTTATTAAAACCGGCTGCTTTTAACTCTCTTGCCACTGGACCGAAAATGCGTGTCCCTTTTGGCTCTTTGTTGGCGGGATCAACAATCACCGCAGCATTTTCATCAAAACGGATATAGGTGCCGTCTTTCCGCCTCAATTCTTTTCTGGTCCTGACCATAACCGCTTTTAACACTTCTCCCTTTTTCACCATGGAATGAGGTGCTGCTTCTTTTACGGCAACTGTAATAATATCGGTAATCCCGGCATATCTCTTTTTATTGCCTCCTAAAACCTTAATACACTGCAAGCGCTTGGCTCCAGTATTATCAGCTACTTTTAAGAATGTCCCGACTTGAATCATGGCTACTTAATAATCTTAATTAATCTCCAGTTTTTACCCTTGGACAGAGGGCGACATTCCTGAAATTCTACAAATTGATCGATTTTGCCCTGATTTTTTTCATCATGAACTTTATACTTTTTACTGACTTTATAACGTTTTCCGTATTTCGGATGAACGGCCACTCTTTCCACTCTAACCACTATCGTCTTATCCATTTTGTCAGAAGTAACGACCCCTTTAAACTTTCTAATTTTTTTCTGTTTGGCTTCCATATGATTATAACTATTTTTTAACTTGTTTCTTTTCTCTTTGACGCCGATTCGTTTCTGTAAAGATTCTGGCTAGATCTTTCCGGACATCCCTTAATTCCCTGACATCTTTGAC
Organism: Pirellulales bacterium; assembly: GCA_048633705.1. Taxonomy (GTDB): domain Bacteria; phylum Patescibacteriota; class Patescibacteriia; order JBDRGY01; family JBDRGY01; genus JBDRGY01. The sequence goes on along the minus strand of JAIWBS010000021.1, from coordinate 11,929 downwards.
TTGTTTTTGAGCCACCTTAAACCGTAAAGATCTTAATTTCTCCTTGTAATTCTGACCAAGTTTTTTCAGTTCAGCTTCATTTTTTTCTCGTATTTCTTTCATTTTCATACTAATATTCTCCCTTGGTGATAAACCTGGTCTTGATCGGCAGTTTGTGCGAAGCCAATCTAAAAGCTTCTTTGGCCTGCTCTGGTTGAACACCTTCCATTTCGAAAATTATGGAACCTGGTTTTACAACTGCTATGTAATGATCAACCGCTCCCTTGCCTCCACCCATGCGGGCTTCGCCCCCTTTTTTAGAAACTGGCCGGTCCGGAAAAATTCTAATCCACGACTTACCTCCTCTTTTCAAGAATCGAGTCATCGCTCTTCTGGCTGCTTCTATCTGTCTAGAAGTGACCCAACCGCCTTTAACTGCTTTGAGACCGTAACTGCCAAAACTAAGCTTGTCTCCGGACTGAGCTTTCCCTTTGACCTTGGGACGAAACCATTTCCTGTATTTAGCTTTTTTTGGCATTAACATATTAAATCTTTCCTATTTTAGTTTCTTCCGCTTCTTTTTTATCTTTAGCAAAAACCTCTCCTTTGTAAATCCAGACTTTAACCCCAACCGCACCGTAAGTGGTATGAGCAGCCCCCCGCGTATAATCAATTTCCGCCCGTAGGGTTTGTAGGGGGATTTTTCCTTCTACAAATAGTTCTGAACGGGCAATCTGCACTCCGTTTAGGCGGCCAGAAACCAGCACCTTGACTCCTTCAGCCCCCGAACTCATCACCGATGAGATCGCTCTTTTGATCGCTCTGCGAAATGGTATTCTTTTCTCCAGCTGATCAATAATATTTTGCATGATCAATTCTGCTGACAATTCAGGTTTGGATATTTCTTGAATAACAATATTCAAAGCCATCTTCTTGCTGGCGAAAAAATTCTTTTTAATCTCTTTTTTCAATTGTTCGATTCCGCCGCCGCCTCGTCCAATAATAATTCCCGGCTTGGAAGTATGAATAATTACTTTTATGTTCCCGGTACCTCTTTCAATGTCAACCCTGGCTACCCCGGAGCTCCTTAATTTTTTCTCGATGTACCGGCGGATTTTTACGTCCTCTTCCAAAAACTGGCTGTAAAATTTTTGAGAAAACCAAAGAGAGTTACCTTTATAAGTACTTTGGATACGGAAAATTCTTGGATTTACTTTTCGTCCCATTTTATTTTGCTCCTGTTCTTCTAATAAGTTTGGTTAAATTGCTAAAGCGACCCTTTGGTTTAGTTTCATCCTTTACCGGCTCAGGCTTTAATACTTTTGTCTCTTCTTGTTCTTTTGCCTCTTCCTTGGTCATTTTAACTGGCTTTAAGTCCGGTTTCGGCTGCTGTTTAGCCTTTTTGACTTTGCTGGCTTTTTTTTCTGCCAGGACTAAATTTATATGAGTCGATCTTTTCAAAATCGGGGTGGCTCGGCCAAAAGCCCTTGGTTTCCATCTCTTTAAAGTCGGTCCCTGATCAGCTGTGATTGTTTTGATAAAAAGATTTTCTTCTTCAACCTTGAGATTTAACTTAGGATAATTATTTTTGGCATTGGCAATAGCTGACTCCAATAGTTTCAGAACGGGACGGGCTGATCTTTTATTGATAAAATTCAGCTGGTTTCTAGCTGACACTACATCCAAACCGCGAACTTGGTCAATTACTAATCTTACCTTCCTGGGAGAAATTCTGAGATGTCTTAATTTGGCTGGAAATTCCATAAAATAATATTATTCTTCTTTCTTTTCACTGCCCTCAATTTCTTCTTTTGCTTTAGCCAATTCCTGTTTTTTGGTTTCTGCCTCAGCAATAGCCTCCTCTTTGGCCATTCGACCGCCATGAGTAACAAATTTCCTGGTGGGAGAAAATTCTCCAAGCTTATGACCAACCATGTTTTCCACAATAAAAACCGGGGTATGCTCTTTGCCATTATGAACACCAATTGTAAAACCCACCATCTCCGGGGAAATAGTAGAAGCTCTGGCCCAAGTTTTAATTACTGTTTTATCTCCACTTTTCAGCATAGATAATTTCTTGAGCAACTTTACATCAACATATGGCCCTTTTTTTAAACTTCTTGACATATCAATTGGTAATTAGTAATTCGTAATTTGTAATTAGTTACTTTCTCTTTTTCTTAACTCTTTTTTTAACTATCAACTTATCAGATTTTTTACCCTTCTTCCTGGTAATCTTACCGAGGGCTGGCTTACCCCAGGGAGTCTTGGGATGTTTTAAACCGATAGGCTGTGATCCCTCGCCACCACCATGGGGGTGATCACACGGATTCATTGCCTTGCCCCTGACTGTCGGCCGAATTCCCATATGGCGTTTTCGACCGGCTTTGCCCAATCGGACATTTTTCTTGTCAACGTTGGACACACGTCCGATGGTGGCTGCCGAAGTTTTCGGAATCTTACGGATCTCAGTAGAAGGTAATTTCAATAAGGCATAATTCTCATCAAAACTCTGCAAAATGGCTGCGGTCCCAGCTGACCTAACAATAGAACCACCCAAACCAGGATTTAATTCGATATTATAAACAGACAAACCTAAGGGAATAAATTGTAAGGGCATTCGATTACCAACCTTTGCCTCAACCTTATTTTTTGAAGAAACAATCGTTTCCCCCTTTGATAGACCTTCCGCGGCGATAATATATCTCCTTTCACCATCTTCGTATTGAACCAAACTGATAAAGGCGCTGCGGTTAGGGTCATATTCCAGGCTAATCACTTTAGCTGGTTTATCAAACTTATCTCTTTTGAAATCCACCAATCGATAAAGCTTTTTGGCTCCGCCTCCCCGATGCCTAACGGTAATTTTGCCTGCTACATTTCGCCCACCTGACTTTGCAATCCGGACTGTCAGCTTTTTGATTGTTTTAGTTTTATCCAAATGAGAATAATCGATCACAGAAGTTTTGCGTCGGGCTGGAGTTGTTGGTTTGTAAAGTTTAACTGCCATGCTTTATTTTTTTACTGTTTCGTAAATTTCTATCTTTTCCCCTTCTTTTATAGAAACAATGGCCTTTTTCCAATCTTTGGTGCGGCCGGTTACTCTCCCGGTTTTGACCTCTTTCCCTTTGACATTGATTATTCGCACTTTGACTGGTGTTACCCCGTATACTTGGGCAATCGCTTTCTTCACTTCTATCTTATTGGTCCTGCGGGCTACCATAAAAACGTATTGGTTATTCACTGACATGGCAGTCGTTTTTTCAGTAATAATCGGCATAATTAATATTTTGTAAGCATCACCCGTATCTTCTTTGACCGGTTTAGGTTTAGCCGATTTTTTTTCGTCCTTTTTGGCTGGCTGTCCGGTCTGTTCTTTGGCTGGAGCAACGCTGCCTGCACCCGGTACTGCTTGAAATTGTTTCTTTTTTTTCTCCGCCTCTTTTTCCTTGTGCTTCTTAGCTTCCTTTTTTTTGTGTGCTAAATCAGCTTTCTTTTTTTTGGTTGGTTGCTTTTTAAATTTATCGAGTAAACCCATATTTATTTGGAAAAAGTTTGTGTAATTTTTTTAAGACTATCCTGTACAATTATCAGGTGGTCAAATTTCAATAGAGATATCACATTTAGACTATCGGCTAAAATTGTCTCAATATTTTTTAAATTTTGGGCTGACCGGTATATTTTCTGATCAGGTTTAGGCAAAATAAGTAAACATTTGTTCTCGGCTTTTTTTAATTTGGTCAACACTTTTAATAAATCCTTAGTTTTGTAATTATCAATCTTTAATTGGTCAAGCACGGTAATTTCTTTATTTTGAGCCTTGTCAGTCAAGATCATTCTGGTCGCTTGACGTTTAGCCTTTTTATTTACTTTTTTGGAAAAGTTTCTTATCTTGCTTGGACCAAAGGTAACTCCACCGCCTCGCCATAAAGGAGACCTGATCGAACCGTGACGGGCCCGGCCGGTACCCTTTTGACGCCATGGCTTACGACCTCCTCCTCGAACTTCACCCCGAGTTTTAGTATGAGCCAAATTTACTCTTCTATTAGCTTGTTGGGCTACCACTATCTGGTGAACTAGGGGTTCGCTTATTTTAACATCAAAAATTTCAGGGTCAAGCTTAACTCCGCCTGATTCTTTTCCCTCTTGATCATAAATTTTCAGAGTAAGGAACTTTTTCATAATAATTACTTTTTATCTGCCGGTTTTGTTTCTTTTGCTTCCGGTTTTTTGGTATCTTTTCCGCTGGAGGCGGATCCGCCTTTGGCGGAAGCTTTTTCCGGCTTCACATCTTCTTCTTTGGTTGCTCTTTCCCTATGGCCGCATTTTACAATCATCAGTAAACCGTTTCTGGCTCCCGGCACCGCCCCTTTTATTTTTATCAAATTATTAGCTGGATCAACCGCTAAAACTTCAAGATTTTTGACAGTGGCTTGATTCCCACCCATTCGACCCGGCAATTTCGTTCCTTTAAAAACCTTCATAGGACCAGTCGCCCCGATAGAACCGGGCATTCTCAATTGGTCCTTGTGCCCGTGAGTTGCCGGAGAACCATGGAAACCGTGTCTTTTTACCACTCCCTGGAATCCTTTTCCTTTGGATATGCCAGAAACCCGGACAATATCACCGACAACAAATTGACTTACTTCAAGCTTCTGTCCTTTTTTAAAATCATCAACTTTATCCACTCTGAACTCTCTTAACCAGCGCAAGTTCCCCAAATTTTTTAGATGGCCGGTAGTGGGTTTATTTTGCTTCTTCTTTTGGCCAAATCCAACCTGGACTGCCGAGTAACCCTCTTTCTTCGAATCTTTAACCTGGGTAACGATGCAGGGACCGGCCTGGATAACCGTAGATGAAACAGCTTCATCTTTTTCAGTAAAGGCCATTTCCATATTTAATTTTTTTCCTAGAATGAAATTCATAGTTGGTAACTATTAAAAAAACCGAGATGATCCACAAAAAAACGAAAAAATCTCGGTTTCTTTGTCAGACCGTTTTCAAGAGATTAATGGAAAGTTACAGTACTTTCATCTCCTGAACAAATCTGTAATTATATTTCAATCTACATTTTTATTTCTATGTCGACCCCAGCCGGTAGATTCAGATTAGAAAGTTCATCAACTGTTTCAGGGCTGGGCTCTAGAATATCAATCAACCTTTTATGAACACGCATCTCATACTGTTCTCGGGAATCTTTATGAACAAAAGGAGAACGGATTAAGGTGTACTTGCTTTTTTCAGTGGGCAAAGGAACTGGACCAGATACTTCGGCACCAGTCCGTTCGGCCGTATCAATAATAGTTTGGCAGGACTTATCAATTATCTTGTGGTCGTAAGCCCTGATCTTAATGCGAATACGCTGTTTTACTTCATCTTCGCCTGCTTCTGGCTTTTGGGTTGCCACGGGCTTTTTTTCTTCGGGCATAAAAGATCGATTTTATTATGAGATAGTTGATTGATAATGTTCAGCTAATCTTAATCGGCCCCTGGTGGACCAATTAATTTATTTAATAATCTTGGTAACTACTCCAGCCCCCACAGTATGGCCGCCTTCTCTGATAGCAAACTTTTGTTTTTCTTCCAGGGCAACCGGAGCCATCAATTTTACTTTGAGGGATACGCTATCGCCAGGCATTACCATTTCTGTACCTTCCGGCAAAGTGACTCCACCGGTTACGTCAGTGGTTCTAATGTAGAATTGTGGTTTGTATCCTTTGAAAAATGGAGTATGTCTTCCACCCTCTTCTTTGGTCAAAATAAGGATTTCCGCATCGAACTCGGAATGAGGGGTTATTGTTCCTGGTTTGGCTAACACTTGACCTCTTTCCACTTCATCTTTCTTGGTACCGCGCAACAGAATTCCAGCGTTGTCTCCGGCTCTTCCTTCGTCAAGCTGTTTGTTAAACATTTCAATACCGGTGACTATGGTTTTTTGAGTATCTTTAATTCCGACGATTTCAATCTCGTCATTTAATTTGACGATCCCTCTTTCAATCTTACCGGTTACTACAGTACCCCGACCCTCAATGCTGAAAATATCTTCAACCGGCATCAAAAATGGTTTATCTACATCTCTCTTCGGCTCAGGAATATTATCATCCAAAGCTTTAACTAATTCTAAGATTTTTTTCTGCTCTTCCTCGTCACCTTCTAAGGCTTTTAAGGCTGAACCCTTGATAATAACTGTCTCATCACCAGGAAATCCGTATTTCTTTAAAAGATCTCTGATTTCCACTTCTACCAGTTCAATTAGTTCCTTATCGTCAACCTGATCTGTTTTGTTGAGGTATACAACAATAGCGGGTACACCAACCTGTCTGGCTAGAAGAATGTGTTCTCTGGTTTGAGGCATTGGGCCATCAGCAGCTGATACTACCAAAATTGCTCCATCCATCTGAGCGGCCCCGGTAATCATATTCTTAATGTAGTCAGCATGACCAGGACAATCAATATGAGCATAGTGTCTTGTTTCAGATTCATACTCAACATGAGCTGTGGCAATAGTAATGCCTCTTTCTTTTTCTTCAGGAGCATTATCAATATCATCAACCGACTTATCTTGGGCATTTAAACCCTTGCCTTTTAATACCTTTAAAATGGCCGCGGTTAAAGAGGTTTTACCGTGGTCAACATGACCAATAGTACCTACGTTAACGTGCGGTTTGCTTCTGTCAAATTTGTCTGCCATAGTTATTCTCCTTAAATATTAGTAAATATTAATAATCAAAAAAATCTAGTGATAATTTATTATAAGGCTATTCTGCCTTTTGTGATACTGATTATATCAGGTGTCTTTCCGATTGGCAAGTAATAGCTGGGATAAAGGGCCTTTTTTATTTTTGGCTAATTTTAGCAAAAATGTATGGTTATTTTCCTTTATTTAGCTAGTTTTCAATAAATCTGTGGATATTTTGGCTAAATAAAGGTGAAATTGCCGATAATTTCATCAATCTTGTCTCCATCCCGACCATTGAAGTTATACAGTAAACCGTCTTTTGTCAAGATAATTGAATATACTAGCGACCCGTCTTTCAAATCTCCTCCCTTTAGCTTTCTGGCCGATACTCCGGAAATGGTAATAATTGTTTCCTCTTCCACGGAAAGAGAATCTTCTACAATCCCCACCATATCATCACTCATTACACTTAATCCCACTTGATCGGAACCAACCACAAAAGTGTAATTCTTGATACCAGCTGCCTCACTTTCGGTCAATTGCCAATTGCTGGAATATGCTATCTGGAAATTGTCAGATTCTACTTGTTGGTCCAGCACAAAAGATTGATTAGTATTAAAATTGGTGTCTTCATCTATCGGTCCACCCCCCGAACCAGTAGTAGGATTAATAATTAGCTGATCAGTCGGCTTGGGTAATTCTTCTTCCAATTGCTGACCACTGATATAAACAAAATAACCTAATACGCTAGTTAAGATAACAACCAAGAGAATTGAAGGAAGTGAATTATTCTTTTTAGTCATCTTTTCCTTTACTAATTCCTTCTTTAAGTTTCTCGGCAATGTTCTTGGGAACCACCTGATAATGAGAAAATTCCATGCTGTAAGATCCACGTCCCTGGGTAATAGATCTTAAAGTAGTGGCGTAACCAAACATTTCAGCTAGAGGCACTTCGGCGTCGATCAGTTTGATATTGGTTCGATCTCTCATTTCTTGAATGATAGCTCTTTTTGAATTTAAATCACCGATTACATCTCCCATAAATTCTTCTGGGGTAGTCGTTTCGATTTTCATAATCGGTTCCAGGATAGCTGGATCAGCTTTTGTTACCGCAGCCCGCAAAGCCATAGAGCCAGCGATCTTAAAAGCCACCTCCGATGAATCAACGTCATGGTAAGAACCGTCATAAACTGTAGCTTTCAAATCAATTACCGGATAACCGGCCACCACCCCGTTGTCCATCGCTTCTTTAATTCCTTTTTCAATCGGTGAGATATATTCGATGGGAATGCTTCCCCCCTTTATTTTATCAACGAATTCAAATCCTTCACCTTTTTCCTTAGGCTCAATTTTGATCCAACAATGACCGTATTGTCCACGACCACCTGACTGCTTAATGTACTTGCCCTCTCCTTCGGCTATCTTACGAATAGTTTCTTTGTAGGCAACCTGCGGATTACCGATATCAGCTTCAACGCTAAACTCCCGCTTCATTCTTTCCACTAAAACTTCCAAGTGTAATTCACCCATGCCGGAAATAATTGTTTGGCCGGTCTCTTCATCGCCCCTGACCTTAAAGGTAGGATCTTCTTCGGCCAGTTTTGACAGGGCAATTCCCAACTTCTGCTGGTCGGCCTTGGTCTTAGGTTCGATAGCTACCGATATCACCGGTTCTGGGAAAGTAATTTTCTCTAAGATTATCGGGTGATCTTCGTCACACAAAGTGTCACCGGTTGTAGTTTGTTTTAAACCGACAGCCGCGGCGATTTCTCCGGCAAAAACTTCTTTGACCTCTTCCCGATCATTGGCATGCAAACGGACAATTCGAGATATTCTTTCCTTTTTGCCGGTAGACGTATTTAATACATAGGAGCCGGAAGCTATACTGCCGGAATATACCCGGAAGAAGGCCAACTTTCCTACATAGGGATCCGCAGCAATCTTAAAGGCTAGGGCAGCAAACGGTTCTGTGTCATCCGCTTTTCTTTTCTCCTCCTCTTCGGTTTTCGGATGATGGCCGGATACCGGCGGAATATCAACCGGTGAAGGCAAGTAATCATTAATTGCATTTAAAAGCGGCTGCACCCCTTTATTTTTCAAGGCTGTGCCACAGAGAATAGGAATAATTTTATTATCGATAGTTGCTTTTCTAAGTACTTTTTTTAATTCTTCCAGAGATATTTCTTTTTCTTCCAAGTATTTATGCAACAAATCATCGTCTTGCTCCGCTATTGCTTCGATTAAATCATGGCGGAATTGATCAGACTTTTCTTTCATATCATCTGGGATATCTACTTCTTCCCATTCCTTACCCATATCATCCTTGTAGATAATCGCTTTTTGTTTCAATAAATCAATAATGCCTTGAAAGCTGGATTCAGCGCCAATCGGCAATTGAATGGGATGAGCGTTTGGATTTAGTCTCTCTCTGATCGCTTCCAGATCAGCGTAAAAATCAGCGCCGGTTCTATCCATTTTATTAATAAAACCCAATAGCGGAACGTGAAATTTTTCTGCCTGATGCCAGACAGTTTCTGACTGAGGTTCTACTCCGGCTACCCCATCGAAGACTACCACTCCACCATCTAAAACACGCAAAGATCTTTGTACTTCAACTGTAAAATCGATATGACCTGGGGTATCAATAATATTAATACGGTGAGTATCTCCCTGTATTGGCCAAAAACAAGTGGTGGCCGCTGAAGTAATTGTAATCCCTCTTTCCTTCTCCTGTTCCATCCAATCCATTTCAGCTTCACCTTCGTGAACCTCACCAACTTTATGCTTTTTTTCAGTATAATATAAAATGCGCTCGGTCACTGTAGTCTTACCGGCGTCAATGTGGGCGATAATCCCAATGTTTCTAATTTTTTCTAGAGGATAGTCTCTCGGCATAATAATTTTTAAGCGAAGTGAGCAAAAGCCCGATTAGCTTCGGCCATTCTCCTAACATCTTCCATTTTCTTAAAGGCATCTCCCTGTTTATTGGAAGCATCAATCAATTCTTGAGCTAATTTTTCTCTCATTGGCTTACCCTTGCGGCTTCTGGCCGCGCCAATAATCCAGCGAAAGGCTAAAGTAACTCTTCTTTCTCCTCTGACTTCAATTGGGATTTGATAGTGGGCTCCCCCGATTCTTCTTGATTTTACTTCCAGCTGCGGTGCTACATTCTTGATAGCTTTATCCAAAACATCCAGAGGATCTTGTTTGGTTTTTTCGCTGACAATTTGCAAAGCTGAATACAAAACATTCTGGGCTACTGTTTTTTTACCCTTTTTCATCAAGTGATTAGTAAATTTGGCAATCAGAGGACTGTTAAATTTATAATCGTTTATAATATCTCTTTTTTTTGCTGGTTTGCCTCTCATTTATTTTTTTTCCTTGCTGGCTGGCTCTTTCTCAGCTGGAGCTGCTTTAGCGCCGCCTTTATTTTTTTCTTTTTTTACTCCGTAAAGACTACGGCTTTGCATCCGACCTTCTACTCCTTGAGTATCATATCGACCGCGTATTACCTGATATCGGACCCCCGGCAGATCTTTTACTCTGCCTCCTCGGATCAAAACAATGGAGTGTTCTTGCAAATTGTGGCCAATACCCGGGATATAGGCGGTTACTTCCATACCATTAGATAGTCTGACTCTGGCGATTTTACGCAAAGCTGAATTGGGTTTTTTGGGAGTAGTGGTCGTGACTTTTACACAGACGCCTCTTTTATAAGGGCTGCCCTTTTTCAGCTTGGTTTTTCTCCGTTTCAGCACATTTAAAGTAGTCTCCAGAGCAGGAGTTTTTGATTTCTTACTAGTTTTTTTGCGGCCTTTTCTGACCAGTTGATTAATAGTCGGCATTTTATTAAACAAAAACGAAGACTTTAACAGACGATAAGCGATTCATCTTCGTAAAAAAACCATATCATATAGTAAATATTGCGTCAAGTGAGGCCTAAAAAATTACTCCCATGATGAAATCAAGAGATTTTCTAAAGACAAATCCGAATACTGAAAACCCCAGAGCGTTTAGAATAATTAACCGATCAAAAATGATTAACCCTAAAATTAGGGAGGGACCATATCTTTCTAAAAAAACTTTAATATGATTCAGGGTAGATGGCATAATGCTGAATAATACCTTAGAACCGTCTAAAGGCGGGATTGGCAATAAGTTAAAAATCATCAAAATCATATTTATCTGAATCAAAAAGACCAGTAGTAAAACCATCAAATTTTCCTCAGCCAAATCAGTATAAGAACCTATCAGCCTGAGGGTAATGCCAAAGACTATTATCGCTACCAGATTTGACAAGGGGCCGGCAAGAGCGATCAAGCCAGGACCCCATTTTTTATTCTTTAAATTGTAAGGGTTAAAGGGAACCGGCTTGCCCCAACCAAATCCAGCAATCAACAAAATAAAGAAGCCAAACAAATCTAGATGAGAAAAAGGATTTAAAGTCAATCGTCCCTGGTCTTTGGCCGTATTGTCTCCCAGAATATAAGCAAACAGGGCATGAGAAAATTCATGAATTGTAATGGCAAAAACAATAGCGATAACCCAAATAAAGAAGATGGTCGGATTTTGCCAAAGTAATTCGATAATCATAGACTTGCAAAAATTATTTTCTTTGCTATAATGATTTTACTTTGTAATTTTATCATATAATCGGTAATTTAGTAACTATGGCCAAAGTTTGCCACCTCTGTCAGAGAACCTCTCTTTCTGGCAACAAAAGAAGTCACTCCAATATTGCGACTAAACGCCGCTGGCATTTAAATTTGCAGAAGATGAAAAAAGACGGCAAAACAGTACTGATCTGTACTTCTTGTCTTAAAACTCTCAATAAAAAGGCGAAATAGATTTCATTAAAAAAACCCGGGAAGTTATTTCCGAGTTTTTTTGGTTATCTTAGGTTTTCCAAAGTCCGTGCAGATTGCAATACGCTCTGGCTTCAAGATGATCAGCATTAGCTCTGAAAGTGGCTTCGGGATGATCACCCGGTTTTAATATCTGCTTGCAGGACTCCCCATCATAAATAAGTTCAATCCAATTAATGTGGTGATCATATGTCATCGGATGGGATTGGGCACCTATTTTAACGGTAATAATGTCTTTATTCTTTTCAATCACCGGCACGTGTTTTTCCTGAGCCGCGTCAACTGTATTAGGTTCCATCAATTCCATTGATTGGCCACAGCACACTAACTCCCCGGCTCCGGTATGCAAAACTTCTACAATATTCCCGCAAACACTGCACTTATAAATTTGCTTAAGTTCAGTCAT
>JAIWBS010000020.1:0-8652 GCA_048633705.1 Pirellulales bacterium | reverse complement strand
AGCCACTTTTAAAACGAAGGCTGATTTATCAGTGGCGATCACTTTGGCTTTAGATAAATTCTTTTTCAAAGCAATGGCAATACAGCCGGAGCCGGTACCGATATCAACAATAGTTAATTTTTTGTTTCCAACTTCTTTAATAACTGCTTCAACTAATGATTCGGTTTCAGGGCGGGGGATAAGGACGGATTTATTAACGATAAAATCCAAGCCGAAGAATTCCTTGTGACCGGTTAGATAGGCGACTGGTTCGTGTTTGGTCCGGCGGTTGATTAGTTTTCCGAAGTTAGTAAGTTGGTAAGTTGATAAGGTTTTATTAGGATAAGTAAAAAGATATTCTCGGGGTTTTTTTAAAACATGGGATAACAAAACTTCTGCGTCCAAGTCGGCAGAAGTGATTCTTTTAGCTATTAATTTTTTCGTTGCCTCAACCAAAGCTTGCTTAGTGGTCATTCTTTTTTCTCTTCTTCATGAAAAGCTTTAATGATGGGTTCCAGTTCCCCGTCTAAAATTTTATCAATACCGTGCCAGGATTTTTTTATCCGATGGTCAGTAATTCGGTCTTGAGGATAATTATAAGTTCGGATTTTTTCAGCACGCATGCCCCAGCCGATCTGTAAGCTGCGTTGCTCTGACCGTTCCTTTTTTTCCTTGGCTTCTTTTTCAGCCAGCAATCGGGAACGCAGTACTTTCATGGCCTTTTGGCGGTTTTTGATCTGGGATTTCTCGTCTTGGCAGGTAACGACAGTATCGGTCGGCAGATAGGTAATGCGGACAGCTGAATCTGTGGTGTTAACGCTCTGGCCGCCATGGCCGGAAGCGTGGTAGACATCCACCCTGATATCTTCCGGTTTAATTTCCAAATCAGTTTCTTCAGCTTCAGGCAAGATGGCTACAGTAGCAGTGGAAGTGTGAACCCGGCCGGATTTTTCCGTATTCGGAATTCTTTGAACTCGATGTACTCCCATTTCATATTTTAGTTTGGAATAGACGTTTGTTCCGTTAATTTCAAATACTACTTCTTTCAAGCCACCGATGCCAGTGCGGCTGGAATTGAGCAAAACGGTTTTCCAGCCATTCTTTTCAGCGAATTTACCGTACAGCCGGAATAAATCGGCAGCAAATAAAGCGGCCTCGTCTCCACCCACGCCAGCTCGGATTTCCACGATAATATTTTTTTTATCAGCCGGATCTTTGGGATTAAAATAAATATCCAAATATTCTTCCAGCTCTTTTTTTTGCTGATTTAATTTATCAATTTCTTCTTGAGCCATTTGTTGAAGCTCTTTTTCCTCTGACTCCTTCAGGGTTTCTTCGGTCTGCTTTAGGTTGTCCTGTAGTTTTTCCAGTTCTTCGTATTTCTGAATAACGGATTTAACTTCATTGTATTCTTTAGCAATCTTCTGCAATTTATACTGATCAGAAGTAACCGAAGAGTCCTGAAGTTGTTTCTCCAAGTCTTCGTGTTTTTTTCTTAATTCCTTTATTTTCTTATCCATCTAATACTACGAATTATGAATCAGTATAAATATTCGTAATGATTGGTAAATTATTAGTCCCATTTAAAAATCCACCATAAATAATTGGTGGAAACAAATTTTATCGTGCTATTTCTCTTTTTTATCTTCCTTCTTCTTCCTCGTCTTTTTAGTTGGACGGGTTTTCTTTAATTCGGCTGATTTCTTACGCATTTTTTCAAACCGATCAACTCTTCTAGCTGTATCAATCAACTTTTGTTTGCCGGAATAAAAAGGATGACAGGCAGAACAGATTTCTATCTGAATTTCCGGTACAGTGGAACCGACTATATATTCGGCCCCACAGGCACATTTAATCTTGGCTTCTTTGTAATATTTGGGGTGAGTATCTTTTTTCATATCTTTTTTTTCTTGGCTTTTTGTTTTCTTACCTTAACATACTTTTTGATATTTGCCAAGGGATCGGGGGTCTGGCGGCGGCGAGAGTACAAGGCTTTGGATCGGCGGCTAACTGCAAATATACTCAAAACTACGGTGTAAACGATTACTAATTCGGAAGGAATCTGGAATTGTCCGGAGAAAACCGCAGTGATAGATGTGACTAAAACAAATGTTGACCAGATAATAATGTAAATTTCTCCGAAGTAGTTGGCAGAATGATGAGCGTGCCAGCGTTCAAATTCTTTGGTACCTACGAAAATACCCAAAACGGCAATGTAAATGACCCCGACTGCTCCTACTGAAGAATCAAAACGGTTGTTGGTGGCAAAGTCCACGGTAAAAAGACCCAAAGCGACTACGGTCCAAACATTGGTTAAAATTCGCCAGGTTTTTCCTTCATGGTCCATAATTTAATAATAGCATAAATTTTTACTATTGACATTAAATAAAATAAATGATAAGTTGACTTGAAAACCATATCAGTTGTTCCTTTGGCAAAAAGAAAGGAGGGGCAGCCATGTTTAGGCTGATGATTGTGATGGCTTTGCTGGTTTTAGCCGGCTGTAGTCCTCCTTTGGGTGAACCTCTCGATATTACCCTGGAGGATTACGATGAGTTGCCGTTCGGAAGTCTGACTGGATTGCAGAAAGACCAGTATGTTATCTATCGTCACCACGGAGTGAAAGTGATTGGGATTGTAGCCAATCTGTCGAGAGACGGTAACGGATTGATAGTTACCCCAGAAGGTGATATCCAAAACCATCGAGAGGAACGGATTAAGATCTGGATCTACCACGGGGACGGTATTTATCCGTGTATCCTTCACCAGGAAAATCTTGATCGTCTCAGGCAGTTGGTGCCCAATCATCAGACAACGGGGGTCGAAGAATGAAATTCTACGACCCCCTTGATTTTTTGGTTGATATCAGATAGAATAGGAATACCTTAAAAATTTGCCTAATTTAACACATAATCACACATACTTTCGGATAAACCAACACCTTGTCTATTTCGTATAGATCGTTGGTTTAGAGGAAGAAAGTAGAGGAAGAAAGGAAAAAATATGAAAGAAGTATCTTTGTTAGACTTGTTAAAATCTGGCGTCCATTTTGGACACCAAACATCAAAATGGCACCCCAAAATGAAGCCTTTTATTTTTACGGCTAGAAATGGGGTGCATATTATTAATCTGGAAATTACGGTCACTAAGCTCCAAGAAGCAGCTGAATTTGTTGCTTCAATAGCAGAAAAAGGTGGCCAAGTTTTATTTCTGGGTACAAAAAGGCAGGCTAAATCGATAGTAGATAAATACGCCAAGGAATGCAGTATGCCGTATATTACGGAGAAATGGTTGGGTGGTACCTTTACCAATTTTTCCAACATAATAAAATTGGTGACCAGATTAAAAGATTTACGCGGCAAGTTTGAATCTGGTGAAATAAAAAAATATTCCAAGAAGGAGAGATCTGTTTATCAATCAGAAATGAATAAACTGGAAGGATTGGTAGGAGGAATAGAAAAAATGACCAAAATTCCCGAGGCCATGTTTCTAGTTGATGCCAAAGAAGAGAAAACAGCTGTCCGGGAAGCTAGAAAAAAAGGTATCCCAATCATAGCGATTACTGATACTAATGTTGATCCTAATCTGATTGATTATCCGATTCCCGGCAACGATGATGCCACTAAGTCTATTGAACTGCTTACTTCAGCCATTGCCGAAGCGATTAAATCAGGCCAGTCGGATAAGGGTGAGAAAAAGGCACCAGCCGAAGAAAAGACCGAAACAGATAAAATTAAAGAAGATACCGATAAAAATACCGCAGCGGTTGAAGAAAAGAAAAAAGAAATATCTCCGGCCAAAGTCTCAAAAAAATAAAGAAAGGAAATTATCCAATGAAAGATAAAATTATAAAATTGAGAGAGTTAACCGGAGCCAGCATTGTTGATTGTAAGTCAGTTTTGCTAGAAACCGATGATCTGGACAAAGCGGTTGAGTTATTAAGAAAAAGAGGTCAGAAACTAGTGGATAAAAAAGCCTGTCGCCAGACATCAGAAGGGGTAGTTGAAGCCTATATTCACGCTAACCGCAAAGTAGGGGTACTGATAGAATTGAGTTGTGAAACTGATTTTGTAGCCAGGAACGCCGAGTTTATCGAATTGGCTCATGATATTGCTATGCAGGTGGCGGCTACTGATCCAGAATATCTTTCCCCAGAAGAAGTACCGGCTAAGAAAATTGCCAAAGAAAAAGAGATCTATCGTCAGCAACTCAAAGAAGAGAAAAAGCCCGCCAAAATGATGGGTAAAATTATTGAAGGCAAGTTAGTAAAGTATTATGAACAGGTCTGTCTTTTGAAGCAGCCGTTTATCAAGGATGACAAAAAGACCATTGAACAGTTAATTAAAGAAGCAATAACTAAATTGGGAGAGAATATTCAGATAAAAAGGTTTATCCGTTTTTCTCTCTAATTGTTTGATATGCCGACTGTCGCTGTAAAATTACATAGTTGGGAAGAACCTCGCTTTTTCGGGGCAGGGCGCTTTGATTTAAAAGTAGGCGATAGAGTAATGGTAAAATCCGAAGGCAGCCAGGAAATCGGAGCAGTGGTTGGTATTAAAAAGTCGGAACAGACTGGAGAAGAAGGTGAATTTACTGTTTTGCGCAAGGTGACCTCTGACGATTTAGCCAAGTTGGATCAAAATGAAAAAAAGAAAGAAGAGGCTTTACAGAAATGTCGTGAATTGATAAAAAAACATAATCTTCCCATGAACTTGGTAGACTGTGAGTTTTCTTATGACGGAGGCAGGATGGTATTCACTTTTACCGCGGAATCCAGAGTAGATTTCCGAGAATTAGTAAGAGATTTATCCCATCATTTCCAGAAGTCGATTCGGCTGCAGCAAATCGGCGTTCGTGATGAAACCAAGAGATTAGGAGATATTGGAGCTTGCGGTCGCACCCTTTGCTGTAAAGCTTATTTAAAACAGCTGGGTAATGTCACTTCCGATTTGGCTAGAAGCCAGCAAGTAGCTCATCGGGGTAGCGAGAGAATATCCGGAGCCTGTGGTCGATTGATGTGTTGTTTGGCCTACGAAGAAGAATTATACACAGAGTGCAGTAAAGGTATGCCGGCAATCGGCAGTCTTCTCGAAACCAAACAGGGCAAGGGAGAAGTGGTAGCTTGGAACATTCTTAAGCAGTCAGTTGATGTCAGGATCGATGACCATAGTACTATCGAAGTACCAATAGAAGGTAATGAGAAGTGCTTAAAACTTAGTGAAAAGTAGCATGACAATATTAGATTACATATTATCGGGAGTTAGCATATTGGGCCTTGGTTTAATTTTGGTTATTGTTATCCGCAAGTTTCCCATGATTTCTTCCATCGATACAAAAGCGGTTCCTCGACATGCCCAGAAAGAAATGAAGAAAGATTTAATTGAGCAAAGGCTAACTCGGAAGTTTGATGCTTTTTTCAAGTTGATCGTTCGCTACCTCAAGCCAGTGGGAGATGGTCTTAAGAAGTTTACTACCAAAACCTATAATAGAATTGTTGATATGGAAAAACAGTATAGTTTAAAAGTTCAGCAACCACAGAAGTTAGTTGATAAAGTAAAGATAAAGAGCAAAGTCGATTTGTTATTGCAAGAAGCAGAAGATCTGCAGAAAGCCGAGAAATTTAAAGAAGCTGAAAAGAAGTATATCGAGATAATTTCTCTGGATAAAGAAAATATCCAAGCTTTCGAACTGCTGGGGGAATTGTATATGGAGATGAAGGAATTTGACTTTGCTCATGAGACTTTTTCTCATATGCTAAGAATTGATCCTGATAATGCTTTGGTGTATCATGACCTTGGCCTCTTGGCCCTAAGGCAGGATAATAAACCGTTAGCAGTCAAAAATTTTGAGAAAGCTTTAGAGATAGAGCCGAACAATCCGAAAATGTTAGATCGTATGTTAGAAACGTGTTTGGAAACGAAAGACAAAGTGATTGCCTGGGAGTGTCTCAATAAATTAAAAGAGGTTAATCCGGACAATCAGAAGATCGGAGAGTTTGAGGGAAGAATCAAAGAACTGGAAAAAGATTTGAAAATCAAAAAATAAAACCCTGCCGAGGCCCCTAGGCCTGCGGCCGGGGTCCCAGTCCGACTTGTCGGACCTAGGGATAGCTCAATGGCCTGTTTCGACTCGCCGTCTTGGTGAAATGGGCAGAGAAATTGAAAATATATGCCGAGGTAGCTCAATGGTAGAGCAGCTGTTTTGTAAACAGCAGGTTGGGGGTTCGATTCCCTTCCTCGGCTTTCGGGCCGAGCAAGGTTTCAGCTACCGTGAGTTAATCTATTATTACTCACTACAGCTTACGCCTGCACGTCCCTCTCCCTACAAATTGTGTTCAATTTGCGGGGGCCCCAGAAATCATGGGTAGGTACCAAAGTGGTCAAATGGATCTGACTGTAACTCAGATGGCTTCGGCCTTCGGGGGTTCGAATCCCTCCCTGCCCACCACGGGTCAAAGTATGCTTCGGGCTTCGCGTGAGTAATCAAGTAACTCCCGCTTCGCCTTTCGCATACATGCCCCTCTCCCCAAAAATGCTACTACATTTTCGGGGGCCCCGGATTACCCCACAAACGCCACTACGTCGGCGGGGGCCCCGGCAAATTTGCCCAGATAGCTTCTCTCGACAGGCTCGAGACAGGCAGGACGCAACTCAATGTCTGTTAGGTGCCTTGTGCCGACGTAGCTCAGTGGTAGAGCAACTCCATGGTAAGGAGTAGGTCGTCGGTTCAAGTCCGACCGTCGGCTCCAGGCACTTAGCAGACAGTCAACCTCCCACAAGAGGCGGACAGGTATACTAAAGGAGTAGGTCATCCCGCCATGGCGGGATTCTGGGCTCCACCCCGTCGTTTGTGAACGACAGGGTCCAGAATATAACTCAATTAACTTAAATTTATGTCACAAGACAATCTGATCAAAATGGAATGCACCGAATGTAAGCGGGTCAATTATTTTTCCAAGAAGAATAAAAAAACCTTACGCAATCGTTTAGAATTGAAAAAACACTGCAAGTGGTGCCAGAAACATACAGTCCATAAGGAAACCAAATAATCTTCATAGCGGAGGCAGCATGAAGAACAAGAAAATTCGAGTAGGGATAATTGGAGTGGGCAACTATGCTTCTTCGTTTATTTTAATAATGCCCTAAGCTACACTACCAAGATAGAGGTGTTGCCATTATTGATTGAATCTAGGCAGTAAAGATAAAAACCATCAGTTGACAGAGGAATTTATAAAAGGTAAAAAGAAGAGTAAATAATCACGGGGGAGTAGTTCAGTGGTAGAATGCGGGTCTCCAAAACCTGAGACGGGGGTTCAATTCCCTCCTCCCCTGCCACGGGTCATCAAACCCTCCACCAGTTACAATCGAGTATAACTCGATTGTTTTTGGTTCCGGGTCTGTGCCCCTTTCCTCGCCGATGCGTGCTCACGTAGTTCCGCACCTCATCGGCTCGGGGATTTTTTGTTTTGACTTATGCCTTAAAAAATGGGACTATGGAAACTAAGATGATTTACGACTTGATTGTAATTGGCGGAGGACCGGCCGGGATGATGGCCGCCGGCCGGGCAGCGGAAAAAGGCGCCCGCGTTTTATTGTTGGAGAAAAATGCTAAATTAGGAACCAAACTGGGGACTACCGGCAAAGGACGCTGTAATATAACTAACGCTGAATTTGACAGTCGAAAATTAATATCTAAATATGGGCGCAACGGCCGTTTCCTTTTTTCGGCCTTAAATAAATTCGGGGTGCAGGATATGCTGGATTTCCTAAAACGACGGGGGGTTCCCACCAAAATTGAAAGAGGCAACCGGGTTTTCCCCCGCAGCGATAAAGCGACGGATGTGATTGGAGCTTTAATAAATTATTTAAAAGAAAATAAAGTAACTATTCAAACTAAGGCGGCTGTTAAATCGATAGAACAGGCTAATAAACGAATCAGCCAGATTATCTTGAGCGATGGGCAAAAATTGAAAGCAAAAAAATATGCTATCTGCACCGGGGGTCAAGGACATCCGCTAACTGGTTCTACTGGAGACGCTTACACCTGGCTAAAGCAGATGGGCCATCAGGTAACGGATCTGGCCCCGGCCATTGTTCCCATTATCTTGCGGGAAAAGTGGATTAAGGGGTTAGAAGGATTGAGTCTCAAAAATGTGACCATCAGTCCTTATCAAGACGGTAAGAAAATATTATCCTCCTTTGGCGAAACAATTTTTACTGACAATGGTTTAAGTGGTCCTATCGCCATCGATATGAGCAAAATTGTCGGTCAGTATCTGAAAAAGGGAAAAATAGAACTGCACCTTGATTTTAAACCAGCTCTGGATTTTCCCGTTTTGGATAAACGGCTGCAAAAAGATTTTGCCCAATTTAATAATAAACAATTTAAAAATAGTTTGGTGGACCTATTGCCTAAAAAGTTAATCCCGGTCATGATTAAACTTTCTAAGATTGAGCCTGATCGGAAAGTGAATTCAATTACCCAAGAAGAAAGAAAAAGATTAGTCCATTTGATTAAAGATTTTACCCTGCAGGTCAAAAACTTGGCCGGATTCAAGCGGGCTATTGTCACCAGTGGGGGAGTTGATCTCAAAGAAGTCGATCCCCAGACCATGCAATCTAAAATTATTGATAACCTATATTTAGCCGGGGAGATATTGGATCTGGATGGCCC
>JAIWBS010000019.1:0-3527 GCA_048633705.1 Pirellulales bacterium | reverse complement strand
GTAATAATCTTCACCTTAGGACTGATGTTTGCCAACTGGGTGCAAAGTGTCGTAAAAAGATCAATCTCTGCTTATAAACTGTTTTCTCCGGACTTAGTAGCAACTATTGCCAAATGGGCAATTGTTATCTTCAGTTTGCTGGCAGCCTTAATCCAATTAAAGATAGCTTCTGGCTTACTACAAACTCTATTTACCGGAATTGTGGCTATGTTGGCTCTAGCCGGCGGACTGGCTTTTGGTCTAGGTGGCAAAGAGTACGCCCAAAACCTGCTAAACAAAGTTAAGAAAGACGTTGGACGTCAAGATTAAACATTTTTGAAAGCGCTTGCTAGTAAATAGCTTTTTGGCTATAATCTTTCTAGTAAGCGTTTTTGTTTGGGCCCATAGTTCAGTTGGCTAGAATGCTTCCATGGCATGGAAGAGGTCGAGGGGTCGAGTCCCTCTGGGTCCACCAAGACATCACTTGGGTAAAAACCTTTATAGATTATGGGTTCGTCCTGGGATAAACCCAGGGCGCCACGGGTTCATCCCGTGGCAAGTTCCCTCCGGTCCACCAAGTTACAAAAAAACGGATATAGATCCGTTTTTTGCCTTTTGGGGAAGATAAGCCCCAGGTAATAAACTGAACTTGACAGTTTTTTTAACCATGTTATTATTAATATACCCCTAGGGGGTATATTGACTAATTGCCATATGTCTAAACAATCCCCTCTCATCTCTCAAATAAACCGCTCCTGCGGCCAATTGGAAGGTTTGGGTCGCCAAATAAAAGCCCAGAAACCTTGTTCAGAGGTAATTAACCAATTTCTTGCGGTAAAAGCTGGTTTAAACCGAATCGGTATGTTAATCTTTAAAGAAGAATTTGAGCATTGTTCCTTAAAAGATAAGAAAAAAATGGAAAATTTAATAGCTAATATCTTTAAAATTAGATAGAAAGGAAAATTAAAAATGGCAGAGCTAGAGTTAACTGACGACAATTTCGAGGAAGAAGTATTAAAAGAGGCTAACCAACCGGTGCTGGTAGATTTCTTTGCCGCTTGGTGTCCTCCCTGTAAAATGTTAGGGCCAATCATCGAAGAACTGGCCAAGGACTTTGACGGTAAAGCTAAAGTCGGCAAGGTCGATGTAGACAAAAACAAAAAATACGCTGGTCAATACAAAGTACAGAGTATTCCTACTCTTATTCTTTTCAAAAACGGAGAGCCGGTAGAAACCCTCATGGGCTTACAACAAAAGGATAAACTGGCCGAATTGTTAAATAAACACATCTAATATCCCAAATTCCTATTTTCTAATCCCTAATCCCAAAAATAATGCCTATCTTCGAATACCAATGTCGTGACTGTAATTTTAAGTTTGAGAAATTAGTTAAAGATCCCGAAGTAAAAGTAGTCTGTCCTAATTGTCAAAAGACCAATAATAAAAAACTGGTTTCCAATTTCTCCTCAGCTAAGCCTGATTGCCATAGTTGCAATAGTCACTGTTCTTCTTGCTCTAAATAAAATCCCTAATTACCTAGTTACTAATCCCTAATCCCTAAAACTATGTACGATGTTATAATCGTCGGCGCTGGAGCTGCCGGATTAACAGCCGCTATTTATACCAGCCGCCGTAATCTAAAAACTTTAGTGGTTTCCCAAGATGTTGGCGGCCAAGCCGCTACCACCCCCGAAGTAGAAAACTATCCAGGGTTTGCAGAAATGACTGACGGTTTTGATTTAATGCAGAAGTTTAAAAATCAGGCTGAAAAATTTGGGGCGGAATTGAAAACCGGCGAAGTAACTGGTGTCGCCAAAAAGGATAATAAATTCATTATTAAAACTCCAACCGAAAACTTGGAAGCCAAATCAGTAATCTTGGCTTTTGGCCTAAGTCATCGTCATCTGGGCGTAAAGGGAGAGGAAGAAATGATCGGAAAAGGTGTTTCTTATTGCGCGACCTGCGATGGTCCGCTTTATCGAGACAAAACTGTAGCAGTGGTAGGTGGCGGCGGTTCAGCCATTGAAACCGCTTTGTATATGTCGGAAATAGCCAAACAGGTTTATGTTATTCACCGCCGTGATCAATACCGGGGCGAAGAAGTAATGGTCAAGAGATTAAATAAGGCCAAAAACATTGAACAAGTACTAAATTCTCAAACCGAAGCCATTAAAGGTAAGGAGGTAGTTGAAGCAATTGTGGTTAAAAACAACGAAGGTCAGTCCAGAGAAATAAAAGTAGACGGGGTGTTTGTAGAAATCGGTCTGGAAGTAAAATCGGGTTTCGTCAAAGACTTGGTTGATCTGGACGAGCGCAATCAAATTAAAATTTCTACAACCAACGAAACTAACTGTCCGGGGATTTTTGCCGCTGGAGACGTAACCAATATTGCTTACAAACAAATTGTTACTTCTGCCGGCGAAGGGGCTAAGGCAGCTCTGTCGGTCTATGACTATTTACAGAAGAAAAAAGGATTATCCTCTTCAGTCGACTGGGGCAAGAAAAAAAGTAAATAACTATGAACGCTTTCAGCGCTACTAAAAATTTTATTAAAGCGGCTGCTGCTGTTATTGATCTAGATAAAAATATTCTGGAACAGATTTTGCATCCGGATAAAATTATCCGAGTCAAAGTGCCAGTCATCATGGATGACGGTCAAAAAAAAGTCTTCCAGGGCTATCGAGTACAATACAATAATGCTCGCGGTCCTTACAAAGGCGGTATTCGTTATCATCAAGAAGTCAACTTAAACGAAGTACAGGCTTTAGCTGCTTTAATGACTTTAAAAACTGCTGCAGTAGGAATCCCCATGGGTGGCGGCAAGGGCGGGATTAAGGTTAACCCCAAAGAACTAAGCAAGGACGAACTGGAACAACTGTCCAGAAATTTTATCCGGGCTTTATTTGAACATGTCGGTCCAAAAAAAGACGTGCTAGCGCCTGATGTTAATACCAACCCGACAATCATGGGCTGGATGATGGATGAATATTCCAAACTGGTCGGCCACACCGAATCGGCAGTGGTCACCGGAAAACCCTTATCAATTGGTGGCAGCCAAGGCCGGGAAGAAGCAACAGCTTTGAGTGGATATTTTGTTATTGAACAATTAGTAAAAAAATATAAACTTAATCCGGCCAAAACCAGAATAATCATCCAAGGTTTTGGCAATGTTGGTTATAACTTGGCAGAAATTTTATATAAAAAGAAATATAAATTAGTTGGTCTTTCTGATTCTCAAGGTGCTATTTATTCCCAACAAGGTCTCAATCCCAGCACCACTATGAGAACTAAAAAACATAAAGGCTATATAGATGATTGCTACTTGGCTGGTTCAGTCAAAGATTGCCGGCCGGAATCAGATCATCTGGCTCATCATAAGCATATCACCAATAAACAGTTGCTAGCCCAGCCTTGTAATATTTTAATTCCCGCGGCTTTGGGGGGAGTAATTGATAATAGTAATGCAAGTAGAATAAAAGCTAAATACATCGTAGAAATGGCCAACGGTCCCATTACCGATGAAGCTGATAAAAAACTGGCTAAGAAGA
>JAIWBS010000018.1:0-4670 GCA_048633705.1 Pirellulales bacterium | reverse complement strand
TAGTCAAAGGGAAATTTAGTTTTGCTGAAGGGAATAAGGTAGTTGATCAGGAATTGGAGACAGTTAATAATTTTTAATTATTTATCTACTTTTTTTGACACCACCGAAATTGGTGGTCTTTTTTTGGAAAGGAAAAGCCGTCAGTAAACGCAGGGCGTTACTAACGGCTAGACAAGCTGGTGTTCGATTATGAACTCAATGGCGTCTAGGGGCACAGCAGTGGTCAAAACGGAGACAGCCGTCTGGTTAGGGTCAGAATTAGAGACAATTGTCAGGTAGAAGACAACTTCGGCGCTTTTGGTGCCAGGATCAGTCCGGCCAGTAGTGTAGCCGTAACAGCCCGGGCATAACGTAATCGGCTGAGCAGATTCGATGTTGGTAGGTATCCTTTCAATCTGCTCGGTCAGTCGGACAGTCATTCCGCCCTGGATTGCCATGATTATCCCTCCCTAAGAAGGAACAGATTTAGTCTATTACTTTAGCAAATAAATATGTTTTGTCAATCCTGCACCTCGTGAGGTGCAGGATTGACATTTTGAGAAATATCTGTTAAGCTACCTCATTCAGTAATTGGTGAGAGTAGTTAGTTCTTTAACTAAGGAGGGATAGATGAACCCGCCGTTGTTGATAACCGGTACCTTTGGTTCTGACGAGGATTTGATCCATACCATTGGCCGGGAATGCCTGAATCCTTCTGGTTCCCAGTCGCCGCAAGTCGGCCTGGCTGGCCAGACCAGGACCTTCTGGGGCGCCATCACCGATCAGGAAGATCCGATCATTACTCTTCCTCCTTGGGCCTGCAACGATACCAGGGTTTTCCCCGACCATATCCGGGCCCTGATCGAACTGGGCCTGGTGGTCAGGACAGTCACCGGCAGTGGTGATAAAGTAGTCACTATGGACTGGTGGCAAGACGATCATCAGGATCGATACCCGACTGTCGCTGCTATCCAGCAGGAGAGCGAGCTGATTCCTCGGGTGATAATAGGACTGCAAACGATCAGGGAAGAGCCCGAGATCAGAGGCTGCCGGCTGCGCCTGCATCGGTTCGGTCCTTGGAAGCAGGACGCGCTGATCGTGGTCAACCGCCTGTCTCCCCAGCTGGACGAGAGGGCTATACCTTCCGTCACTCTGACCGGGGAGCAGGGGGATGAGGCCGAGATTGGCGGTATGATCGAGATGCTGAATGTGATCGGAGGTTCTTTCTTCCTGCGCGACAAGCGCACCGACCAGTTCAGTCTCTTCCTCTTTCGCAAGATGGAGATAGAAGAGTCCTAGTCCTTAACACCCCGCTCGTTGTCTAACGATGATGAGCGGGGTATTTCTTTTTGATTAATTATCAACATTTTTGTTATACTTTAGGCCTATGGATTTAGATCAATTACCAAAAGTTTTAGCCCGGGAACCAAAGTTCCGCTTCAAGCAAGTTCAAGCGGCTATTTTCCAAAATCTAATTGAGGATTGGTCGGAGGCGACTAATTTGGCCTTGCCGTTACGGCAGAAATTAGCGGCTGATTGTCCACTTAAAATTGACACCCAGGTTTTTACTTCCAGTGACGGCCGGACAGTTAAGGCTTTGATTAAACTGGCCGACGGCCAGCAAATTGAAACTGTACTGATGAAGCATCAGGTTAGGCGCACCGTTTGTGTTTCCTGCCAGGTTGGTTGTCCTTTGGGTTGCACCTTTTGTGCTACCGGACAAGCCGGTTTTGTCAGAAACCTGACAGTCAGTGAAATAGTGGCCCAGGTTTTATTGATGGCTCGTTTATTGAAAAAGCAAAAGGAAAAAGTTACTAACTTGGTTTTTATGGGGATGGGTGAACCCTTTTTGAATTATGATAATGTCTTAGCCGCCATACGCCTCTTAAATGATAAAGACGCCTTTAGTCTGGGGGCCCGCCATATTTCCATTTCCACTGCCGGGATCACCGAAGGTATCAGTAAATTAGCTAAGGAAAAACTGCAGGTTAATTTAGCCATTTCCTTGCACGCACCCAATGACCAATTAAGACAGAAAATGATGCCCATCGGTCGGAAATATCCTCTGGCAAAAATATTTAAAGCGGTTGATGATTATATCATGAAGACTAACCGCCGAGTCATGTTTGAATATTTAATGATCAAGGATGTAAATGATTCGGAGGATACAGCCCGGCAATTGGTTGGCTTAATGAGCAAACCGCTCTATCTGGTTAATCTGATCACCTATAATCCCACCGGTGATTTTGTCCCTTCTCCGCCAGCTGTAATCAAAAGTTTTAAAGAGGTTTTGAGCCAGGGCGGAGTGAAGGTAACTGAGCGTTGGCGTTTTGGTCGGGGGATTAAAGCGGCGTGTGGGCAGTTGGCGGGAAGGGGAAAGGGTAATTTGTCTTGAAAGAAATCCGCTATAGTTAGCGTAATACTAACAATGGAGGTTTGATTATTTCTATATGGAAGAAAAAGACTACAAAAAACTAAAAAACCTACGAATTGTCGCTGTTTCCGGCTGGATTGTGGCCGTTGTTTTCGCTGTTTTATTTGTTTTTAATCTGGGCGACAGTGCTCAAGCCCCATCTGGCGATTTTTCTCCAATGGGAGGTCAAGGCGCCGGCCGGGGATTTATGAATGTCAGTAATCTCCTGGATAATAACGGCCAAGTTGATTATCAGGCTATTGAGCAGTTTAAAGTCAATATTCCCAGTGAACGTTTAGGTATGATGCTGGATCGGATGGACGATATGTTGGATCTAGCGGTTAGTGACGGGGAGATAACGCAAGCTCAGGCCACTTCAATTTATAACGCTTTCAAGTAACTAATATGGACAAACCTGTTATTGAATTAAAAGACGTTACTAAGGAGTACGAAATAAAAAAAGACAAAGTAACCAAAGCCCTGCAAGGGGTCAATTTGACAGTGAACCAAGGCGAATTCGTGGCTATCATGGGGCCGAGTGGCTCCGGTAAATCGACTTTGTTACATATTTTAGGTTTATTGGATCGCCGGTTAGGCGGTTCTTATTATTTAAACGGCCAAGATGTTAAAAGTTTATCCGCCAATAAACTGGCTGATCTGCGCGGGGAGGAAATCGGTTTTGTTTTCCAGCGTTTCAATTTGCTGAAAAGAACCAGCGTGATTGATAATGTTTTATTACCCACGGTTTATTTGAAAAAGAAAGATGATACCAAACGGGCTTGGCAGTTGATGGACAAATTAGGCATCAAGGATCTGGTTGATAACAAGTCCAATGAAATCTCCGGCGGGGAAGTGCAAAGAGTGGCTATTGCCAGAGGTTTGATCATGCAGCCCTCATTATTATTAGCGGATGAACCGACCGGTAATATTGATACTAAAACAGCTAAGCAGATTATGGATATTTTAAAACAGATTAATCAAGAAGGGACTACCATTTTGTTGATTACCCACGAAGCGGAAATTGCCCAGCACGCTGACCGGATCGTTCGTATGCGTGACGGTAAATTTGAGCAAGGAGATAAATCATGAAAATATCAGCTTTATTGAAACAATCCACATCGGCTTTAATGGCCAACAAAGGCCGTAGCTTTTTGACTATTTTGGGCATTATAATCGGCATAGCGGCCGTGATTTCTTTAATGGCTTTAAGTGGCGGAGTGTCGGAGAATGTAGCCAGTAATTTCAGCGCCCTGGGTGCCAAACAGATCACTATCAATTCTATGGAGATTGCCGAGGAAGAAGAGGAAGAAACGGAAGAATCAGGCGGCGGCGGTCCTTTAGGTATGGGCGGCGGCGGGGATATGAGAGCGCTGTTTCGGGGTTCTACTTCCGAACCTGCTTTAACCACCGAGGATTTGGATGATATTCAAAATATTAGTACGGATTTGGTTGTAGCAGTCAGCCCCAAGGTTACAAATTTATCCCAAGTAGTAGTTGACGGTATCCAGCAAAATCTTAATATGCAGGGAGTAGCCCCCGATTACTTTACGATTGAGGAATCCGTTATTTCTAGCGGCGGCTTATTTGCTGAAGAGGCTTTGGACAATAAAGAAAAAGTAGCGGTGCTTAGCGGCCGGGCAGCTGAACGAATGTACGACGGGGAGATAGACCCAGTTGGGCAAACCTTCAGCGTGGATGAAGTTGACTATCAAGTAATTGGGGTTTTAGTGACCGAGGAAGAAAGCGGTTTTGGCCCTGGTCGAGCCAGCAATGATATTTATGTTCCTTACACTACTTTGTTAGAGCAATATGAACTGGAGAAAATCAGCACTATTGTTTTAGAAGCAGCCAGCGAAGAGGCAGTCAATGAAGCTTCAACCAAGATTGAAGAAATATTATTAGCTAATCACGGTTTTGAAGTTGTAGATGATGCTGATTTTTCGATTTTTTCTTCCCAGGATATTTTAGCCATGCGCGATGCTACTTTGGGCTTATTTACCAATCTGTTAGTCGGTATCGCTGCCATTTCTTTACTGGTGGGTGGCATCGGAATTATGAATATCATGTTGGTCTCAGTGACCGAAAGAACCCAGGAAATCGGTTTGCGTAAAGCAGTGGGAGCCAAGACCCGTCACATCTTAATCCAGTTTTTAACGGAAGCAGTCATGTTGACTTTAGTTGGCGGGGTTTTAGGTGTAGTGGTTGGCCGGTTTTTAGCCGTGGCTGCCAGCAATTTCGTGACAGTTACTCCCGTCTTTGATTTAAATACTATTCTATT
>JAIWBS010000017.1:0-3583 GCA_048633705.1 Pirellulales bacterium | reverse complement strand
GTGTTGGTATAATCTTCTGTGGTCTGACCCTCACCATAATCAGATACATCAGAAAAGCTTATTCCAAAGTAAATCAGTCCAGCAACAATAATTCCAACAACTAAAATGGCTAATCTGATAGCGTTTCCCTTCATAAATATATTATACCACCAAAAAGAGCCTCTTGAAAAAGAGGCCCCTTTTTCAGAATTCTATTGAATCCTTTCAAGTATTAGCTGCCAAAAACTAGAAAATTGCTAGCATAAACACACCACCAGCGGCACTGTTATCACTGTCGTTTGTCCAAATCTTAACTATGTTTGGATCAGAATTGTCCGGAGCCGCTCCGATTATTCTCTGAGCTACCGCTCCACCAACACCACTAGGCACAGCTATATAAGCTCTGGTGGCGTTGCCCGATCCGTCACTTACAACAAAATCAAATGTCACTTCGTATCGACCGGTAGCTGTCTGACTAACACTGTCTACGTTATAACTGGCCAGTAAAGTACCGCCCGCATCAACGTAGGCCCATCCCTTAATTACTCCTTCTTGGTCAGCGGTTTGAGTGATATTGCCGGTAGCGGCAACAGTATCAACACTCAAATCGGCTGAGGAACTGATATCACTGCCGGTAATCGTTCCGTCGGTAATCTTAGCTGATGTAACTGAATTATCGGCTAAATCCGCGGCGGCAATAGTGGCATCATTAATTTTTGCAGATGTGACTATGCCGTCCGCCAAATCCGCTGTGGCAATTGCTCCATCCAAGATGTTTGCTGAAGCAATCACATCGGCACTGGCCAACGAACCAATGGTCAGAGAACCGACCACTTCCATGTTGTCATTGACAATAAACGGCATGGTATCACCAGTTCCGGCTGTTGCCCCACGATAAACTCTGCCGTCAATCCGCACATTGTCGCCAAAAGTAACAGGCAGGTCACTATCCCCTGTTCCGGTGGTGTTGTTAATGATCGTACCGTTAAAGAAGGTAACTCCTCCTTCACCTTGTCGGCCTACTTTGATCGAGTCGAACATCATCGTGCCCTGCACATCAAAGAAATCGCCATCCGCTCCCCCCAGAAAGGCGGTTATGTCGTAACTGTCGGCCATAACCACTCCGGCGCAGACAAGTAAAGATACGCCAGCCACGGCCAGTGAATAGAAAGCATTTCGTTTTCTCATAATCCTCCTTGCTTAATTATATTTTTTATATCTATTGTCCCTCTTCGGGTCCTTTTTCTAGTTGGGCTTCTAATACCGAGATTTCTTCCCCGACGTAGTAGATTTTTGCATTTTTCACAGCCATTTCTTCGTCCAACTTGACTGTTTTGCGTTTACCGTCCATCATTCCTTTTCTTTTATCTTCCATTTCCAATAATTCCCCTTTTAAAACGCCCAACTGTTCCTGCAGGGCTTTTAACTTCTCATTTACTGCTTCAGGAGTATCCAAATTTGCTTCCGATTCGGATAGATGATAATTTCCTTCTGCCGATTCTTTAAAAGACATTAATTTTTGGTTTTAACAATTTTAAGAAAATCTTTAATATTCGTTTTTCCTCCGCTACCCCCTTCTCTATTCTTCTCTTTTACCTAATTTAAAATTACGCAAAGCCTTCATAGCCAGTCGGTCGCCTAATTGACCACTTCTCATACTTTCCAGGATCTGCTGTTTGGCCGTAGCATCCAGGCAAGACTGTAAATCTTCTGTCATATCGGGATCTTCCACAAATTCTGATGGTTTTTTCCACTCTACACTTGATAATTCAGCTGGGTCAACAGAAATAGTTGGCCTTTCTTTACTAAAAACAAAACCGGTGGAAATGGCTCTAGTTCTTTTTTTGATTCCTTCACCAAGCGGATAACTATCTGTTTTGAGTAATGCTTCAGGGACTAAATAAATCGTATCTTGGTCATCAATTTTTTGAGCATCGGCCCATTCGATCAACTCTTCTCGGCTACCAGGCCATAGTTTTACTTTAAACGGCTCCGTCTCCTGGCCATGGCGTAATTCTTCATTTATTTCTAGGGCCGTATTTATCACTGAAGCTGCTTCGATATTGTTGACTCTATTTCCGTTTCTAATCTGTAGCTCTTTGGCTACCCCGTGAGCTGAGGAGGATAATCGCCCAGGGTCAATATCCTTCTTTGCAGACCTTTTCTGAAGAAGTACCTCTTGGTCATGAAAAATCAAAGAGGTCACTATCAGATATCTTTTTTCTAGTTCTCTTGCCTCCTGACGCATCAATCTCTCAGTTGAAATTGACCCTTCGTCATCAGTAACGTAAATATGCTCATTCCTTTTTTCGGCTTCACCTCCGATGTTTTGATAAGGAGCTGGTCGAATTTCTAAAATATCTAAAGTGCCAGGAATATAATCTATCTCACAAATTTCTTGCCCCTCCTCACCGAATATTTTTCCGGTTTTTTTTCTTACCTCTCTTATTTCCAATAAAGCCTGCATCTCGTTTGGAGATCTTGGTTTTTCTCTTTCAATTTTCTCCTGAGTATAAGCAACAGTTTCTACATCGCCATCAAATTCTTCTAAACGGTCACTGTTTTCATCTTCAATCCATTCCTGATTGGTTGAACTGTCCCTAACTACAAAAACGGTCCTTTCTCCCTCTTTGCCACCGGAGATTACCAACTTCATCCTTTCAGTATGATCACCACTTTCCTGCCAATCATCAGATTCTTTTACCATGTATTGTGCCGTAACATCTTCTTGTCCACTCTCCCTTATTTTAATAAAGGCGCCCGTTTTTAGATTCTTAAAAATTCCCCAGGATAATTCCGGTCCGGCTGTCACGTCTCTGTCCTCTCCTCGGTAGGTTTCTGGCATAAAGCCTTATAAATACTTATTTTTTCTTTCGCAATAGTTTCAAAAAATCCTCGATATCCGGACGTAGGGCATCAATTAAGAATCGCAAATCGTGAGTGAAGGTTTCCGGCTGGGCTTTCATTTCCTGCTCTAGTTCATCCAAAGTGTAAAAAAGAACGCCTTTGGCTTCCTTGTCAACCGCTTTAATGCGGCCGTCATAAATGCCAAAATAGGCGTTGACTTTATTAACCATCTTAACTTCCTCACCATTAACAATCCGATTCCAAATCTGAAATTCAGTTAAGGAGTGCTTGATGATGGAAATTGTGGTTAAATAATCGTCCAACAATTTCATGGTTTTGTTAAAATCATTCAGATTCTTTAAAACAATAGAAGGAGTCTGCAGTTCCTGAACCGTCTCCACCATGACTGAATAATTAGCGGTATCACCGTAACGAACGTGTCCGCCAATAGACTTATCTAATAGTCCAGGATTATGAGATTTATTATAATTCCTTTTTTGGACTAGTAATTCTTCGCTACTGTTAAAAATTAAAACACTAATAATTTCAGCAGCTCGGGTCGGCCGGCCAGTCTTTTTGGCAATGGGAATCTGTTCCTTATAAAAATCATCCCGGTCCATAGGAACGGCCGTTTCCGGATCAGACAATAAAAAGGTGTTTAATATTTCACTCATGTAGTCATTTTACTAAGTAAAAGCAATTTTGTCTAATTGACAAAATGATAAAAATTTGCTAAGATTACGTAAGATAATTAACC
>JAIWBS010000016.1:0-11670 GCA_048633705.1 Pirellulales bacterium | reverse complement strand
ATATTATGGAACCCCAAAAATTTAAAACAGAATTAGGAGGAAAAGAATTAACAATAGAAGTAGGCAGATTTGCCGGACAAGCTCATGGCTCCTGCACTATTCAGTACGGTGACACGGTTGTACTAGCTACCGCTGTTATGAATGAAGGAATACGGGAAGGTGTCGATTACTTTCCCCTGATGGTAGATTACGAAGAAAAACTATATGCCGCGGGAAAAATCAAAGGCTCCCGTTTTATAAAACGCGAAGGCAGACCTTCGACAGAAGCGGTTCTATCCGGTCGTTTGATCGACCGGTCAATTAGGCCGCTTTTTGATAGCACAGTCAGACAAGATGTCCAAGTAATTCTGACTATCCTTTCAGTTGATCAAGAAAATGACCCGGATATGTTGGCTTTAGTCGCTGCCTCCGCAGCTGTGGCCATTTCACCGATTCCCTGGGAAGGGCCGATAGCCGGAGTGAGAGTTGGCCAGATTGAAGGGGAGTGGGTCTTAAACCCCACCTACGAAGAGCGGGAAAAAACCGACTTCGAATTGGTGATTGTGGGCCAAGATCAGGAGGCAATTATGATTGAAGCCTCCGGCAATCAGGTATCGGAGGAAACTATATTGGGAGCGATTAAATTTGGCCAAGAACATCTTAATGTTGCCCTGGACTTAATTAAAGAGGTGGTAGCAAAAGTAGGTGAAGCCAAGAGAGTAATCACAATTGGTAAAGAAGATGAGGAGGAAAAGGCCAAGCTAGAAAAAATCAACCAGAAGGTAGCCGGCGATATCAAAGAGAAATATCAGGAAATTTTCAAAGAGACTGATAACAAAAAAAGAAAAGAAATAATTACTGAATACAAGAATAAACTGGAAGAAACTTTGAAAGAGGATAATGAGGTGACCAAAGAGGAACGGGCCTACGGAGTTGGGTTGGTAGATGAATTTGTGGATACCGAAGCGCGCCGCTTGGTGCTGGAAAAAGAAAGAAGAGTAGACGGCCGGAAAATAGATGAAATCCGTCCTTTGTCCGCCCAAGTCGGTTTGTTACCCAGAACCCACGGATCAGGACTTTTTAATCGGGGAGAAACCCAGGTTTTATCAATAGTCACTTTGGGTGCACCGGGCGATGAATTGGTTCTAGATACTATGGAAGAGAGCGGTAAACGTCGCTATATGCATCATTACAATTTCCCCGGTTTTTCAGTGGGAGAAGTGGCACCGCTTAGAGGTCCGGGCCGAAGGGAGATAGGCCACGGCGCTTTGGCCGAAAAAGCAATTGTTCCCCTACTGCCGGATGAAGAAAAATTCCCCTATACCATTAGAGTAGTTTCCGAAGTACTTTCTAGTAACGGTTCGACTTCTCAGGCTTCAGCCTGCGGTTCCTCATTGGCTTTGATGGACGCCGGAGTACCACTCAAAGAATCAGTGGCCGGAATATCTATGGGTTTAATTGTCGACAAAGAAAATGATCAGTATAAAATATTGACGGATATCCAGGGGATTGAGGATCATGCCGGAGATATGGATTTCAAAGTAGCTGGTACCAAAAACGGCATAACCGCTATTCAAATGGACACCAAGCTGCATGGTTTGAGTTTCCAAATTGTCGAAGAGACATTAGCAAAAGCCAAAGAAGCTAGATTGAAAATTTTAGCAGTTATGGACAAGGTAATTTCCCAACCTAGAGCCGAAATGTCCCAGTATGCTCCCAGGATTGTTACTCTCAAAATTGATCCGGATCAAATCCGTGATGTGGTCGGACCCGGCGGTAAGGTTATCAATAAAATTATTGATGATACCGGAGTAGCTATTGATATTGAAAAGGACGGTACGGTAATGATTACTTCCGAGAATGCCGATGGGTTGAAAGAAGCGGTTCAGACGGTCAAGGATATTACCCGCGAGGTAAAAGCCGGTGAAATTTACGAAGGTGAAGTAATCAAGATTGTCCAAGACAGAAACTCCGGCAAGGAAATCGGAGCCATTGTAGAATTGCTGCCTGGCCATGACGGTATGGTGCACATCTCCCAATTTTCCCACGAAAGAATAGAAAAAGTATCCGACTTTGTCAAAGTGGGAGAAAAACTGAAAGTCAAAGTGGTTAATGTTGATAAGGAAAAAGGCCGAGTAGAACTAACCCACAAAGAATTTGAGGAAGGTGGTAATCGGCCGGAAAGTAACCGACCGACCAAGGACCGACCAAGAAAACCGTTCAATAAACCTTTTAGAGGAGGCGGACGTCATCATTAATGATAATTTCAATATCCGGTAAACCAGGTTCAGGAAAATCAACCGTGGCTAAAAAGCTGGCCAAGGAGTTTGGTTTAGTGCGCTATTATATTGGTGGGATCAGAAGACAGATGGCTAAAAAGCGGGGAATGACTTTGGAGGAATTCAATGAACTGGGGGAAAAAGAAGATTTTACTGATAAGGAAGTAGATGAATATCAAAAGAAGCTGGGAAAAACCAAAGACAATTTTGTGATAGAGGGGCGTACTTCATATTTTTGTATACCTCATTCCATTAAAATATTCTTAGAGGTAGACGAGAAAGTAGGAGCCAAGCGCATTTTCGGACATTTGAAAGAAAAAGCAGAAGAAAGAAACGAGGCTCATGGTTTAAATAGTGTGAAGGATGTTCTACGTAGCAACCAAGCCAGAATGAAATCAGACAGAGCTCGTTATTTAAAGTGGTACCAACAGGATCCTTTTGACCATAAACATTATGATTTTGTTCTGGATACCACCAATTTGTCGATGGAAGAGGAATATCAGGCTGTAGCTGATTTTGTTAAATCTCAGCCCTGATGAGTAAAAGGTCAACAAAAAGAAAGAAAAGGCTAATTTTAGCCTTTTTTATTATAATTTTAGCCCTTGCCGTGTTTTATAAAGGTGGGTTGTTTATTTATAATTATTATTTTAAAGATATTGATACTTTAGCCCAATTTATTCCTCAGAACGCCCATTGGTATTTTCATTTAAATATAGATAAGACTCGAGACCCCTTTAAAACATTCGAACAGAAAATTATTGATAAAAACCTAGTGAAAGAAATGTCAGCTAAATTTACCAAAGAAATCCAAGCCAACTTGGATCCTTTTGATTTAGATTGGCAAGAGGACGTGGTAAAAGAAATAAAAAACGAAGTAAGCTTTGCCAAGGTACTGATTGAGGAGGAAGAATTTCCCATTTTGATTTTAGAAACAAATGACGCTTTTTCCTTTGAACAAAAAGTGTTAACCAAAATCCGTCAAGAAAAACCATTGGATCAGATAGAATATTCAGAAATTAAAATAAAGAATTTTCAAACTACTCCTCGATTGGCGGAAGGATCGGCCGTAGCCCACTCACCAATATATAATCTGGAAAGAATTTATTACTCAGTAATCGGCAACAACCTGATAATTTCTTCTTCTCAAATACCGATAGAACAAGTTATTGATACTTATAAAGAAAAGAGTCCATCAATCAAATCAGAAGTTTCCACCAAGTATTCCAATCAGGTTTTTTATAGCTATGTTAATCTGGAGAAAATTAAGTCTGATAATTTTTCTAATCAGTGGTTGAAATCTTTTCAGAACGTTTTATCTGAACAAGAAATCGAGCAACTTTTTATCTGGCTGGAAGTTGAAGATGAACAAATAAAATTGAAAGCGGAAAACAAAAAAGGAATCTTTGGTGGTTGGAACCTAAGCCAAACAATTTATCCTGAAGAACTATTTAATTTTATACCGGCTGATTTTAAAATAGCTGTATTGGAAAGAAAATTCGATCAATTTTTAGGAAACAGTTTAGACGACTTATTAAAAAACAACATAACCTCATTTGACTCAAACAGTCTAATTTATTTATCGAAAATTTTGCCAAGCACAAAATTGATTGATCAAATAGAAAACGATTTAGCTTTATTGGCAATAGACAACAACAATAATTATATACTGGTAGTTCAAAAATCAGCAGAAGCCATTGACCAGACGTTTTCTTTGCTAGAGCAAGAATTGAAAGAGATGTCCGCTCGATTTAATCCAACTGAGCAAGAAATAAATTTTGATGATGCTGATAAGGCAATCGAATTGATTCCTCAGCCGGATGAAGTGGTTATCACCAACAAAAAAAGCTTAGGGGAAAGATTTTACTCAGTTCCCCTGATAACTGATGAAATAATTTACGGCCGGCAAGATAATTTCATTATCTTAAGTGATGATCATCAACTGATCCAGTCAGCTTTATTAACTGATAAGAAAAAATATTATAGTTCTGTTCAAAGTTGTTTATCAAACTGGCCGCAAGAGATATTTATTTGGCCAATAACCGATCTAGCTGTACCTCTTTTGGAAGAAGTAGTCAGTCAAAATAATTTTGTAGTTGCCGGCAACGATCTTCAATCCAGTCATTTTACTTTTAACAGCTGTTTTTTCTTAGAATAGACTGGGGATAAGTATGATAGGGTAATCAATTTTTTCGGCTGTGACTAGCCGATTTTTTTATTGGGGAACAAAACATTTGACAGATATAATATAGTGTGCTATACTTTATCCCAGAAATTAGAGAACATTGAAAAAGGTCAATGAATAGTGGGGGAGAGTTGTTCTTAACCCGTTGAGAACAGTTTTTTCTCTACTATTCGAAGTGGCAACCGGCAGCCTGTAAAATAAAACAAAAACAAAGCTTTTTCTTTCGAAAAAAATACGAGAAAAAAAGACAAAAAAGGTGAGCTCATATAAAAATGAGTGTTACCATAAGAATGGTGGAGAAAATTGCCATTTGAAATAGCCGGTAAACAAAAGGCAAAAAAGGTCTTCGGTGTTTATGTTTGTAACTGCCTTGGGTGGGTCCAAAGGGATTTGGATTCAGGCAAGGCGGTTGCAAGCTGGCCCGTTGGGCCTAAGGGCGAGTATCCGTCAAATAATAACTTTGTTACGTGATGTGATTCCTCGCCCTCTTTTTTTCCAAAAAAATGAGGAGTATAGACGAGTAAGATTGACCCGATCGAACTGAGTTCGACAGGGGTTGACAAATTTTGGCCCAGACCTTAAGATAAAGTAAGAATTTTGGGTAGTTGAAATTTACTATCATATAAGATTAAAAGTAACCTGTTACGATTTAGTCTAAGCCAAAAACAAAACTAGTCCCAAAATAAACAATTAGGACTAATTAGTTGACTAAAAAGATAACAGGTTTTATTGTTTTAAAATTAAACATTTAATATGGATAAGAAAACAATAAAAGAATTTGAAGACAAGCTGAATAAGGAAAAGGAATCTCTTTTACATCAACTGGGGGATGTTCAGCGTGAAGCAATGAGGGACCAGGAAGAGTCCTCAGCCAAATTTCCAGATTATGGAAATAAAGATGACGAGAACGCCGCTGAGGTGGCCACCTTTGCTGATAATATTTCTATTGAATCTGATCTTAAGAATAATTTGGCCAATGTCGAACATGCCCTTCAATATATCAAAGAGGGTAAGTTTGGAGTCTGTGAAAAATGCGGTGAAGATATTAATGTTGAAAGATTAAAGATATACCCTTCGGCTACTTTGTGCATGAAGTGCGCTGATAAGAAATGAGCTTTAAAAAAAAGACAGTTTTATTTAATCTAATTTTATTATTGACTTTCCTGGTCGATCGTCTGACTAAATGGCTGGCAATCAATTTTTGGGACAAGGAGGGTTTTTTTGTTATTCATAATTTTTGGCAAACCAAGTTATTAAAAAACTATAAGTTATCTTTCAGTATTCCAGTTTCTTATCCCTGGAATTTATTAATTACCATACCGGTTCTTTTACTGGTAGTATATTTTTTGGTGCGAGCCTATCAAAAACAGGAGCAAGGGTTAATATTTCCTTTATCATTGATCAGTCTGGGGGCAATCAGTAATTTGATAGATCGCTTACGTTACGGTTTTGTTATCGATTTTATAAACTGGGATTTTGGTTTTCCCGGTAACAACCCTTCGTTCAATATAGCTGATGTTTTAATAATATCAGGCATATTGTTATTGGTTATCCCGTTATTTGTAAAAAATGATCATGAAACCAGTCAAAAATAAAGCAGTATATGTAGCCATTTTCTCTTTTTTATTATTTTGCTTAGTAATTTTTTTATTTTTACCTAAGAATGCCTTATTAGTTGACGAATTCTGGCAATATTGGCAATCAAAACGATTAATAGAAGGGTCGGGTTATCATTTAGATGTTTCTCCTAGCCCGTTGCATAATTTAATATTTTCCATTTTTCCTTCCAATATAATCTGGTTGCGCCTTAGTAACGCCCTATTAATGTCTTTGGCTATTTATATTTTTTATAAGATGGTAAATCGATTTTTTGGTGATAAAATTGCCTTAATATCGACTTTGGTTTTTTTGGTTCACGGAGAGACAATTG
The DNA here is from genome assembly GCA_048633705.1 of Pirellulales bacterium. Taxonomy (GTDB): domain Bacteria; phylum Patescibacteriota; class Patescibacteriia; order JBDRGY01; family JBDRGY01; genus JBDRGY01. Next base: position 5,300 of record JAIWBS010000016.1, on the reverse strand, counting down.
TAATGGGTTCGTTGTTTTATACCGAGTCTCTATTTTTGGTTTTTTACTTATTAACCTTCAACTATTTTATTAAGCTGATAAAATCAAATAAATTAAGCGAATTTATCTTATTCGGGCTTTGGGCGGGATTAATGATACAAAGCAGGTTATCCGGTATTTTTGTCTACCTGTTTTTGTTTATATATTTAGCCATTAAGTTTCGCCACCTATTTTTTTCAAAAAAGTTTTTTTGGTCTTTTTGCATAACCGCAATAATCAATTTACCTTACTTAATTATTGGTGGATTATCTTACCTGGTCCAGAGAAAAGGTGTAGATATAAGTTTTTTTGACAATCTGGATTCCGGCCAATGGGTAAATTTCTTGTTGTTGATCCTTATAGCAATATTTTTTCTTTACCGTCACCTTAAAGAAAAATCAGATCTAAAAATATTTATGGCCTTTTCACTATTTTACTTCTCTGCCTTGTATATTTTTGTGAGTGACATCTTTCCAAGGCATTTTTTCCCGCTGATGCCGTTTCTAATCGTCATATTAATTTCCGGCCTTAGCCTATTAAAAGTTAAGAAATTATTATCGGCAACGGTGATAGTCGCCTTTTTATTTTTTAGCTTGTTATATTTTCGGCCAGACCTGGCATATTTCAAAGGTAATTTTTATTGGCTAAATCAACCCAAGTGTTTTTTTATTAATCAAATGAACAATTCATGTCAAGCTGAAGGACAGGTTGAACTCCCTTATCATCAACAGGAAATGGGTACCGAATGTGAATATACGGCCAGCTTTGTTACGGATAAAGATTTTCAGTACATATTTTTTTCTTATATTGATGACTATTCGACTGTCATATTTGATCAAATAAATTTATCAACTGCTAATGCCTTAAATTATGAAAGTTTCAAAATTGATATATTGCCCGGTCAACACAAAATTCAACTAGAAGTATCAAACAAAATTGGTCCAGGAGGGATCGGTCAAATTGGCTTGTGTGAAATGAAACCTAATTGGTCAATCTAGCAATGTTTTGGTATTGACAAAAAAAATTTAAAGTTATAATCTAAAAATAGGCGGACTCAATGACGGGGTCGTATTTTTTATTTTAAAACTGTGTCTTCAAAAGTCTTATCAGCCGCAGTTATTGGTTTAGACAGCGAATTAGTGGAAGTAGAAGCTGATGTATCCAGGGGTTTACCGAAGTTTTTAATTGTCGGTTTGCCGGATATCGCTGTTCAAGAATCTAAAGAGAGGGTGCGCTCGGCCATAAAAAATTCTGATTTTAAATTTCCCGAAACCAGGGTAACGGTCAATTTAGCCCCAGCTGACCTGAAAAAGGTGGGGCCGGCTTATGATTTGCCGATTGCCCTAGCAATTTTACTGAAAAGAAAAGAGACAGAATTTAATATTAATAAGAAATTGTTTATTGGAGAATTAGCCCTGGACGGCAGTTTGAGAAAAATTAATGGCATTTTACCCATTGCCGTTTTAGCCAAACAGCTGGGAATTGAAGAAATATATTTACCCCAAGCCAATGCCAAAGAAGCTAACTTAGTTGAGGGTTTAAAGATATTTCCGGCTGCTAACTTAAAACAATTAGTTGCCCATTTTAGAAAACCAATTATCGATCAATTTACGGAGACAGATCAAAAAATTCTTACTAATACTCAGTATTCATTCGATTTCTGCCAGATAAAATCACAAGAGCATGCCAAAAGGGCAATGGAAATCGCGGCAGCCGGATCGCACAACATTTTATTGACCGGACCGCCCGGATCAGGCAAGACGCTTCTTGCCAAATCATTGCCTTCAATATTACCCTCATTATCCAAAAAAGAAGCTTTGGAGGTAACCAAAATATTTTCTGTAGTAGGGTTGATTCGGGCGGATCAGCCGCTAATCACTACTCGCCCATTCAGGTCACCTCATCATACTGCTTCCGGTGTTTCTTTAATCGGGGGCGGTAGCTTCCCAAGACCTGGGGAGATTTCCCTGGCTCATCGAGGAGTTTTATTCTTAGACGAATTAGCCGAGTTTCCCCGGGCAGTATTGGAGAATCTGAGACAGCCTTTAGAAGACGGAATTATTTCAGTAACCCGGGTAGCCGGTACTGTTTCTTATCCTGCCAAGTTTATTTTGGTGGCGGCAAAAAATCCCTGTCCCTGTGGTTTTGCCACAGATTCGGAAAGAGAATGTACATGCACCCCCACCCAGATTATTAAATACCAGAAAAAGATTTCCGGACCGCTTTTAGACAGGATTGATTTACATGTAGAAGTGCCTCGTCTTAATTACGAAAAAATTACCAGATCAACAGTAGCAGAGAATTCCAGGACGATAAAACGAAGAATAGAGTTAGCTCGCCAGAAACAGGAAGTCCGGTTTCAAAAAGAAAAGATTATTACCAACGCAGAAATGGACAATCGCTTGATCAAAAGACATTGCCAGTTAGATCCAGCCGGTGAAGAATTATTAAAAAAAGCAGTCAATCGATTTTACCTGTCAGTCCGTTCTTACATGCGGGTTTTAAAGATGTCACGAACTATCGCTGATTTGGAGGATTGTGACCGGATCAAGGCCAACCAGGTTGCCGAAGCCTTGCAGTATCGGATAAAGGATTACTAATATCGTTTGTTTTGCTATAATAATAATTAATGGATAAAGCCACCAAATATTTTGTTATATTCAACCCAGCCGCCAATCGGGGTAAAGCGGCCAGCTTGATTCCGAAAATTGAGTCAATTTTTAATTCCCGAAAAATTAATTACCAACTGGCTGTTACAAAAGCCCCGCTGCATGCAACTGAGCTGGCCAAACAGGCCATTAAAAAAGGGTACAAAATAGTAATAGCCGCCGGTGGAGACGGCACGGTTAACGAAATAGTCAATGGTTTAGCCGGCACAGACACCGTGATGGGAATTATTCCCATCGGTTCAGGCAACGATTTTAGTAAGAACTTGGCATTAAAAAAAATGGATTTAGAATTTAATTTGGAAGTATTATTAAGAAATAAAGTGCGCGTGGTTGATTTAGGAATTATGAATGGTCGTTACTTTGCAAATCAGGTAAGCATGGGTTTTACTGGACAAATCAGTGCCTACACTAAAATTTCACCTGCTTTTTTGAGAGGGTACCCAATGTATTTATATTCGATTTTAAGAATGTTGATTAACTATCGATCTTACAACCTCCATATTCAGTTCAAAGACGAGAATGGAAAAGCCAAAAAAATTGAAGGTGACTTTACGCTTTGTGATGTTGGTAATAGTCGTTATGAAGGAGGCGGTTTTCAAGTAACTCCGGATGCCCAGATTGATGATGAAATTTTCGATGTTTGTATAGCTGACAGAGTAACCCGCAAGTATATTTTAAGGCTATTGCCATTAATCATGCATGGCCAACACGTAAATATGCCACACATTTCTATGTACAAAGTCAGGGAAATTACTGTTGAATCAGACCAGGTAATCCCACTTCATTATGACGGAGAACCAAATAACCAGTATAAAAAAGTAGAAATCAAAATAGTACCGGCTGCTCTCAAAGTGATCAGCCACGATTAGGCGTAATAAAAAACGAACCAGAGAATCCTGGTTTGTTTTTGAGAGAAGGACGGATTCTCAATCCGTCCGGCGGGATTATGAATCCCGCCTTCTCGTTTTTTTGAATTTATAGATAACTTAAGGGGTTGACTTTACTGCCGTTGATAATTACTTCAAAGTGGACGTGAGTGCCGGTACACCAACCGGTGCAGCCCATCATACCGATGGTTTGGCCTTTGGAAACCGCTTCGCCGTTGCTGACATATATCTTAGAAAGGTGAGCGTAAAGAGTTTTTAAACCTCCGCCGTGGTTGATAGTAACCTGTTGGCCGTAGCCGGTGCCCCAGCCTGTAGAAACCACTGTGCCGTTTTCAGCAGCATAGATAGGTGAAGAATAGGTGCCATCAACGTCTAAGCCGTGATGACGCCAGGTGAAATACTGGTTGATTTTATGGCTGGTGGTTGGCCATTGCAGACGACTGCCGATTTCTACCCGAGCAGAAGCCGGGATAGATCCGGAATACAAAGGAGCCGAAGAGTAAGTGGTGCGGACGGGGGGAGGGGGATCAATAGAACCAGCAGGAATTAACAGCACCTCGCCTTCGGAAATCCCACCGGCTGAAGCTAACTTGTTGAATTCGATTATCTGGTCGGCGTCAGTTTTATACTTTTTAGCTATTGATTCTACGGTATCACCTGAAGTGACACGGTGAGAAGTACCGGTAGTTGGTAATATGGTTAATTTATCACCAGGCCGGATTAAGCTGCTAGAGGTTAATTTATTTTCCCAGAGAATAGTACTAGTGCTGATACCAAACTTTTGGGCAATAGTGGAAGTAGTATCGCCTCCTTGAACGATATAATATTCAACGGACTCACGCGGTCTAACTCCTCTGACGGTGGTGGCTAAAGTCGGTTTAACAATACTACCCCCGCCAGTGGCAGTAGTGGTAATTTCGTCAAGATAAATTCTATCTACCAGTTTAGGAGTAGCTGCTGCTACGGCACCAAGATTCTTGAAGTAATGAGAAGATTTGATAACGGCTGTTTCTGCTGTTTCAATGTATTCTTCCTCATAGGCGGCCCTCTGGGTTACACTATGCAATAAACTTTTTTTACCAAACTCCTCTTGAGAAACAGTTTCAGCTTGGAGACTGTTAGCTGTTATAGCCAGGGTAATAATGATGACGACAGCGTGAATGACGTACTTGGAAGAAAAAAGCGATAAGATATTTCCGGCAGTCGGGTGAGTGGTTTTTATCACTCGCTTTTTGATATTAAAGTAAACCTGATAAAGACCGGACAGGATTGTTTTTATGCTGAATCTGAATATTAGCCGAAACGGATAAAAAGCCACCATTAGGGCAAATATCAGGAATTTTTTGATATTCGATAAAAACCTCCAGAAAGAGGCCAGTAACGAATAGAATAATTTTTTAAGCCGAATATCGATGATTTTGAGGTTATTATTCGAGTATAGACAAGGTTACAAAATGTATGATTTTCTGTCAAATTATTTATTCACATTACCTTGATTTAACCTTATTTTAATTACTAAAAATAACTTAATTTAGCTTTGTTTAGCCAAAAAATCAAGCCATAATATTAATTTTTAGCTAATATTAGCCGAAAAACCAGTTGAAAATTCACCGATAAAATGGTAAAATTATTTTACCCATGAACATGAAAAAAAGAAAGACAAAATTTTATAACCTGGTGATGTTACCTTACTCATCAGGTAATTTGCATATTGGTCATTGGTACA
>JAIWBS010000015.1:0-3883 GCA_048633705.1 Pirellulales bacterium | reverse complement strand
TTTATGGTGTCAGGGTATTCGAGTTTTTGGAACATGGGCGGTTCCACTTCTTCACCGGCATTTATTTTTTCAGCGGTCTCTACAATTATCCCGGTTCGCAAATACTGGACATGAGGAGCAGAAATTTTTTCATAAATAATGGCCGGTTCCATCGAATAGACATTTATCTTATCAAGACTTGAAAACCAGTCTTCTTGATTAAGAGCAGATTTCATTTGGGATAAAATAATCTGAGGAGGGGAATAGAGATGATCTTCTCTTGGTTCCAGATACTCTTTGGGCCAAGAATATTTGACAGCTGTCAGGATATAGAGAACAGCCAGAACAATACAGGCAATTTTTAGTTTATTATTTTTGAAAATGAAAATGATAAGACCAGCCAGTGTAGCAATAGATAGACCAACTAAACTAAGAAAACGACTAGGGTACTGGAATAATTTAAGGGAAGGAATGGATTCCCAGACAAAAGTTGAAAGAGAAGTGGCCATAAACAAACTGGTCAGCAGAATAAGAAGAAAGAAAGTTAGATACCGCCATTTTTTTTCTCTTTTTCTTAAGTTTTTAAAGAATATCATCAGGCTAAACAGGATAATCACCAGGCCCAAGTAGCTAAGAAATTTTGGGGCATGGTCTATGTAGTATTCCGACTGAACGTGAACCAATTCTTTGAATTGGACAAAATGATTATGAAAGTCATAATGCCCCACTGACATAGTTATGCCTTCGGTTAATTCATCCAGATTGATATGCTTCTTCTCAATGAAGGCCGGTAACCAGAAAAAACTGGCCATAAGAATTCCTAACAAAAGAGTTGAAATGGGTAGGCAATAATTCCGATAAGGTTTATTAACGAAAAACAAGATAAACAACAAGATTACCGCAATAAACATAACCGATAAAATATTATGAGCAATCATCTGCAAGGCAATTGTAAAGACAGCCAGCAATAAGTAAATAGATTTTCGCTTGGTAATTAAATTGTAGAACAGAAAAAGGTTGATAGGGAATAAGGCCATAGCCAAAAGTTCGGCATAGTCACCACGAGAGAAAACCAGACCCAAGTGATAAGGGAAGTAGGTGTAAACGGTAGCACAAAGCAGAGCAGGCCACTTACCCCACAGCTTTTTAGTGAACAGAAACATAAAAATAAAACCCAGGAGAAAACAAAGATAAATAGCCAGCTTGGCAGAAATCAAGATACTCAAACCGAATAGGCGGAAAAATCCGATCAGATAATAGAATCCAGGAGAAATGAAATTAAAAAGAGGACTGCCCAAACCGTACCAGGTATTAGGAGACCAGCGGGGGATCAAGTTACCATCTTTGATATTTTGTTCAAATTCGGTGTACCAAGTCAGATAAATTTCTAAATCGTTGTTGATGGGTAGACCGGATTTGAGAAGGGGAAGGGCTAAATATACTAAAATCAGGCCAGACAAAACTATAATAAAGAGATTTTTTCTTGGGGCAACTTCTTTCATATACAATTTAATTCTACCATTCAACTATCTATTTACAAAACATTTTCCCGATTGAGTCAAATAAGCCAATTGGGGGTTGACAAAAGAACAAAAGTAAGATATAATAGTAGTAGTTACCATTAAATTTTGGGGTGATCACGGGGTGAAAAGACCCCTGTTTTTTTTGGTGGAGAAACAAAAACAAAAATGAATCCAGAACAGAAAATCAAACAGAAGATTTTAGCTACTTTAGTTATCTTTTTTATGTTTGTAATGATTGGTGGCACAATTGATCAATTTTCAATAATCCGAGCGGCTACTGATACAGCTAACTTGCTGCAAAATATTGTGTCCGGAGATTTGTTCGTCCAAGCCCAAGGTGATGTTGGCTTTAATGACCAGGCAGCCGGTACCGGTTTAAACAGCTTGGCCAATCTGACAGTAGTTAATGTAATAGATAATACTGGTTCTGCTGCTGGCTGGGATTGCGTGGGGGGCAGTACCAATTTTATTAATGGGGCAGGCGGCAATTTGATACTACCCAATCTTCGACTAATGTGGGCACCAGGAGATATAGATGGCCCTGATTTAACCGGAGTAGCAGCCGGCCCTGATTATACGGGTAATTTCGGCGATGGCACTTTGACTTTGATCAATGCCGCCTCTGGTTATGGCATCGGCTCTTTTAATATTGCCAATACCTCCTTAAATATATTGATTGAAGCAGGAGATTACGCCGAGGATTACAATGCTACCCTTACCTTTACTCTGACTTAAGGTCTTTAGCTTGCTTATTTATATGACAGGTGTCATAGTAAGATGTTTTCTTAATTAGCCCAGACTCTTGACTTTTTGTCCAAAGTGCGCTATAATAATAGTAGAAAGCCTTTAAAACAAGGGTTTCTGAAATAAAAAGCAAAGTGAAAACAAAGAAAATTGGTCAAAATAGAAATAAACTGACAATACAGACCAGGGGGTGAAGAACTTTGCTTTTTGAGCGAAGTTTTTAAATGCCGAAAATGCTTAATAGGAAATAAGGATTATTAGGCAAAAAGGCAACACCAACTTATTTAACACCCATGAAAAACCAAGTCAACATTCTCAAAAACCTTGAGAGCAAAGAAAAACAAATAAAACAAAAATTAATTGCGACGGTTGTTATCTTTTTTATGTTTGTGATGGTGGCCACCTCGATCGAGCAGTTTTCTTTTGTTAAGGCAGCCCAAGATACCGCCAACCTGATACAGAATTTAACAGCGGGTTCTCTGGCAACTTCTTGTTTTCCAGATTGCGGGTTCAATGATCAGGTAGCTGGTACTGGCGTCAACAGTCTTTGCAACTTCGAAATGGTTAATGCCCAGGATTATCGAGGTTCAGGCGCTGGTTGGAGTGTGACCGGTTGGTCTACCAATTTAGTCAACGGAGCAGGCGGCAATTTGCATATTCCCAACACCAGGATGTATTGGTTGCCGGCTGGTGCTATTCATGCCTTCAACGGTGCCTCTACTTCTGATATCGCGACTTACAGTGCCTTGCAAGATTTTTCCGCAGCCCGAACCCTAGCCAATTCTGCTACTAACGCTGGTATGGGTTATTACAATCTTCCTAATACCACTTTGAATGTAGTGATTGAAGTTACTGATTACTTTGCCGATTATAATGCAACTCTTACCATAGATATCACTTAAGACATATCAAATAATCTAATCCCGTTACCGATCGTAGCGGGATTTTTGTTATTGTGGCATTTATTTGGTAAGATAATTTTATGAACCCCGTTAGAAATCTACAAATATATTTCTATATATGAAAAATAATCCAATTACCCCAAAGGAAGAAATTTCTAACGGGGTGAACACTTTTGTTATCCTTCCCACTTATAATGAAAGAAAGAATATCGGGGGATTGATTTCTCGGATTTTGGCTTTGGCCATTCCCGGATTGCAGATTCTGGTAGTTGATGATGGTTCACCGGATGGGACCGGACAATTGGTTGAACAGTTAAAACAAAATGAATCAAGGCTTCACGTTTTACACCGTAAAGCCAAACAAGGCCTAGGTCCGGCTTACCTAGCCGGCTTTCGATATTGTTTAGACAGAGGAGCTGATTACATTTTTGAGATGGACGCAGATTTTTCGCATGATCCCAAATATATTTCCCAAATGCTAGAGGCAGCTAAATCCTATGAGTTAGTTTTAGGTTCTCGCTATATCAAGGGTGGCGGAGTTAGGAATTGGGGTTTATCCCGCCGCCTGATTTCCAAATTCGGTAATCTGTACGCCCGGGCAATTCTCCTGGCACCGGTCAAAGATTTAACAGGGGGTTTTAAATGTTTCAATAAAAAGGTATTGGAATCCTTGGATCTAGATAATGTGGAATCTTTGGGTTACAATTTTCAGATTGAACTGACCTACAAAACATT
>JAIWBS010000014.1:0-4541 GCA_048633705.1 Pirellulales bacterium | reverse complement strand
GTGAATTCCAATTCATAATGTTCAAACGCTCGCTCCAGTTGCCAGAGATTCTGATCTTTCTGATATTCAGCAAAGGCCTGGTCCATCTGTTTAGGGAAACAGCGGGAAAAAGCTTTGAACGCTTCTTTTAAATCTTTATCGTAAACTTCTAGAAAATCCCTGGTGGCAATGGAACCGCCTTCGATTAATTCATTTCCCAGAAATTTAACGTCTTTTTTCATTCGTTTCGCCCGCAAAAAGATTTTGACATTGGCAATATTGATCTGGATCATGACCAGGTCTTCAATAAACTGATTGCTGATTTGCTGGGCCAAATGCTGATAAAACTTGAAGTAGCGCTGATCCAACTGATTATCAATCAGATGAGAATCCGGTTCTTTGTCCAATTCTTCCTTAACCTCATCAACCATATCTTTAATATCTTGGGGCAAATCCGTATTTTGTTCCTGAACAATATATTCTTCATAATCAGAGTAGGGGAATTCTGAAAAAGGTGAAGCGTTATCTTTAAGGTCTTTGTCTGAGTATTTGGCTTTGAAAGCCAGCTTGATGTTGTGGAAGTCATAGGGCAGAAAAACAAAACGCAGCAGAATCGGATCAGGCACAATATAGGCCAGAAGATCCTTGGTCTGATTCAAGTCATCATCAAGCGCTTGCTTAAAACTGGTAGCGGCTACATCCAACAGGTTATCAGCGTAATCAGTGTCGTTAAACACTTTAAAAGCTGAATCAGAATTATCAGCGTCAATCATTCTTTCAATATCGGTGGAATTCAAAAGCCTGGCTTCTAGCGCCCTGATTTTACCTGTAGCAAATGCGTAATTGTCGTTAGGCATCGTTGTTTATCACCTTGTCATCCTGAGCCCGACGAAGGATCCCGTTGATATAATAGCGAGATTCTTCTCCCGCGGACGCGGGATCAGAATGACAGGGGAGGATTAATTAACTGAAGAGGATTTTAGAGACTTCCATTTCGGTGTCCTGGCGGACATGATCAATCAACACGGCAAAGCGGTTATCAATTTCCATGGTTTTGGTTTTAAAAACAAAACCACCTTTACCGCTAACTGTGCTGGTTGCTAGCTGATACGGTTTACCGGATTTGCTTAAAGCGGACTTAGTCAATGATTCTTTACCTTTAACCGGTACCACTTCTCCTTGCGGTTCTTCTAGTTTCTTGAGCAGAGAAGAAACTAATTTCTGGTAGTCAGCCTCCGGTAGTTTAGCTAATTTGTCCAAAGCCCGGCTATATACCTGGTCCAAGATCTCCTGTTTTTTGGTCAGTAAACCGGCTTTCTTCTGAGACACAGCTAAAAACTGGGCTTGGGCCACGGCCCGATCAGCCTCTCTCTGAACTGAATTAAGAATTCTTTGTTCTTCTTCCTGGGCTTGGGCTTGGAAATCCTTTTTAAGTCCTTCAATTTCGGCAATTCCTTGCTGTTTTACTTTGTCAGCCTCTTTTCTTGCCTCAGCTAAAATAGATTGGATTATATCATCTAAGGCCATTTTTTACCTTTCTTTTTTAGGTTTAGGTACCAATCTTGATACCGTTGATCAGCAAGATAGTGGTCAACAGACCCAAGACAGCATAAGTTTCCACCATAGCGGACAGGATGATTGGCTTACCGGATTCAGACGGTTTTTTGGCCACTACACCCATGCCGGCGTTAGAAACTTTCCCTTGCCAAATACCGGAAGTTAAACCGGCAATAGCAATCGGCAGACAAGCAAACAATACTTGCCAACCTTGAGCGTTAGTTATAGCCGGTACATCACCGCCCAATAACCCTACTTTTTGTAAAGCCATAATGGCTCCCAAAAAGCCGTAGATACCTTGAGTACCCGGTAGAGCTTCTAACAAGAGAACTTTACCGAATTTCTCAGGATCTTCTGAGATCACTCCAGAAGCACCTTGACCAGCTAGGCCTACGCCGATAGCTGAACCGGTTCCAGCCATAGCAGCGGCCATAGCAGCTCCCAGAATGGCTAATGCGACTCCGAATTCCATAGTTTTTATCTCCTTCTTAATTAATTATTTTTTATCAACTGTCATCGCGAGCCCCGGGAGGGGCGTGGCGATCCCGTTACTTTACCGGGATTGCCGCGTCGCTCCGCTCCTCGCAATGACGTGGTTTTATTTAGTTACTTTTATATATTTATTTTCCTTCTTAAACGGTTGGAAACGAGTGCCGCCGCCTTCCATAAATTTGGGGAAAAATTCCACGAACTGCAAACGGCCGGAGTGGATAAAAGCACCCAGAGTATTAATAGAAAGATTAAATAAATGACCGCCAATCAGAATTAAAACCGCCACGCCCCAACCGACAAAGGGAATCATGTCTTTGAAAAGCATATCCACCAAATTTACCACCATGGCGATAATACCGGTAGCCAGGCCCAGGGCCAGCAGACGTGAATAAGAGAGAACATCAGATAGAAAGCCGACTAGATTATACAAACTGAGAGTACCGGAGAAAAACTTCATAATAATATTTTTTGATTTGCGGCCTTGGGTAATTATCATCAGAGCTACGCCCCCGTATAAAACATAAGTGGCAATTGGGCCGACTGCTTCCGGCACCAAGCCAATTTTAGTAGAAATCCAGAACAATATGATTAATAGAAAGAGAAGGTTAACTCCCGAACCCAACAGGCCATCTTTTTTATTACCCTGTTTAATCTTCCAATAAACATCCAAGCCCAAGCCGACTAATACCTGGATAATACCTAAAACAAAAGACAGCATCATTACGGTTAAAGGTGATTCGAGAGGATCAAGTTGCCGAATATTGATTAAAACTCCTTTGGCCCAAGATAGGGAATCGGGTAAATCTTCCAAGATAAGTCCGAACCAACCGCCAAACAAGGCTCCGATGAAAAAAGTGGCAATCCCGCCCCACATCAATAATCTTAACAGTCGTTGCTTTTCTTTGGGTACTTTCATTATTTTAATCACTCCCCAGGTTAAAAGGGCCAGAATAATTCCGTAACCGGCATCGGTTAAACACAAGCCGAAAAAGATAATAAAAAAGGGAGCCAGAAAAGGGGTGGGATCTATTTCGCTGCTTTTAGGCATGCCGTAAATACCGGTAACTGCTTCAAAGGGGCGGAAAATACGGCTGTTTTTCAAAGCAACCGGTTTGTCTTCATCCTTTTTAAGTTCCAGTTCAGTCAGGGCGTATTCCTTGGTTACTTTTTGTAGATCTTCTTCTAACAATTTAATGTGATCATGGTCTATCCAGCCCATCACCGAAAAAGTTTTAGCGGTCTTGGACATTTTGTTGAGTTGATCAGTTTGTTCCTTTTTCCAGGTGATGTAATCAAAAATGATTTTCAACTGATGGATGTGCTTGGTCAGTTTCCTGATTTCTTTGACCGTTTCCTCAATTACTTTCTCTTGATCTTTTATATTATGCTCATTTATTTCGATTCTTTGTTTGGGTAAGGTTTCCAATTTAGGCAGTTGAGACGGTTTGAAATCGTATTCGGACAATAACCTTTTAATGTCTTGATCATTTTGATTCAAAGAGGTAACGATCAAATAAGTTTCTTTTCCGTCATCAGATACTTTTTTAATATCACCAGTTTTGATATTGCCGATCTTTTGGATAAACTCTTCGTATTTATTGAAGGCAACTGAACCCAGAGATGTTTTGGTTTTTCTTGTTTCGTAATCCTGAGGAACGAAATCAATACCTATCCAATTTTGGAGCAGTTTGTTCTCTTCATTTAATTTATCGATTGTACTTTTAGCTTCATTCAGTTTGGCTTCCTGGTCTTCCACCTGTTTGATAATACCGATGTAGTCGAAGTTCTCAATCAAGTGGTCTATGTCTTTTTGGGTAACCGGAATCTTGCCGGCTAATTTATCTTTGAAAGAAGTTTTTTCCGTTTTGTATTTCTCCAATAATTTCAAAGCAAAAGTCAGCTGGGCGTATTGGTATTCGAATTTATTGGATTGTAGTTCTTCTCCTTCTTTTTTCAAGTTTTCAATTTGAACAGCTCCGGCATTGTGCAGCAATTCCAAAATATCTGACTGATATTTAGTCAAGGAAGTGAGCATAATTTTACGTGTGTCTGCTAGAGGCATGGTTTTAGAGATCGGAGATTAGTAATTAGTAATCAGAAGTTATTTGGTAGTTTGTTTAACAATTAAATCTACTGCTTTATCAGTGTCAGCCGACTTTACTTTGTCTAAGGCGGCGATTTCATTATTGGCTTCAGCTTCAATCTTGTCTTTAGCTGATTTGATGGCTGTTTCAGCTTTCTGATTGATGTCAGCCATTTCTTTTTTCAAGCGAGCTGAAGATGAAGTGATGGCTTCTTCGCCTTGGGATTTGGTTTCCGCTGTTCTCTTTTTAACTTCAGCGTGGGCAGAATTAACAATGTCTTCTGCTTCTTTTTCCGTTTTTTGGATTTGGTCTATTTGGTTAGTCATAATTGGCTAATTAGAGTAAAAAAAAATTGTTAGAATGTAGGATTGGCCCTTTATTTATAGGCTAACTTAAAGATACCCAAGTCTTTGGATAAGTCAATAGTAG
>JAIWBS010000013.1:0-12777 GCA_048633705.1 Pirellulales bacterium | reverse complement strand
CTGATAAGCCCAATCGTATTCTCTTTCCTCCGAGGTAGCGTCACCGTTTGTCGCTGTCGTGGCAATAGAAAAATGATAAACTTCATTATCAACTAAATTGGCCTTAGGAGTTATCTCAAATTCCTTGGTGCTAACTTCTTTGACAGTAAACTCCACAGCCGGCTCTACGGCTAAACTTTCATTAACTTCCGATTTGGTGATTTCCGCTTGACTGGTTAGGGTAAAAGAACTGTCTTTGGCTACACCCAAACTATCCCGATTCGAAGGCACTAGATCAAAATTATCTTCGGCATGAACAATATCAATAACAATTGGCGGTTTGTCTCCATCTGCTGGCTGGTCATAAAAATAGAAATAATAAACTGCTCCACCAGCAATTATAACTACTGCCAAAATGGGCAGGGCGACTTTGGACCAGATTTTTTTCATAGTTTTTTAGGTTAGTAATAAATTATCCATTTATTATTTTCACCATCACTTTCCGATCGTGCGGCTTGTTGTCAAAATCGATCAAAATAATCTGCTGCCAAGTTCCATGAACCACCTGACCTTTGGTAATAGCAAAAGATTGAGAGCAACCCAAAATAGTTGAACGTAAATGAGCAAAGCCGTTTCCATCACCCCAGGTTAAATTGTGTTTATATTCCTGATTAGAAGGAATAATTTTTTCAAAAAAATCTTTAATATCTTCTATTGTATTTGGTTCAAATTCTGTCGTTGTAATTCCCGCCGTAGAACCAGCTACTGATACAACTACTATCCCCTCTTTGACTTCAGATTGACCGACTAAATCTTGAACATCATCAGTGATGTTAATTACTTCACAACCAGATCCTCTCGTATTATAGTTTAAGGTTTTTAACATATTGTCTGGCTTGGGTTTTAGTAGTTATTTTGCCGGCCAACTGTCTTTCTTTGACTTTGGCTAGCACTTTTCCCACCTTTGGTCCTTCTTTTATTTTACACCATTTCATCACTTCTTTGCCAGATACTAATTTGGGAATTTTAGGGAATTTTTTCTGGGCTGATTTCCAAGCTGCTTTTATCTTTTTGTATTCCTTGAATTTCCCGATGGCCGGTGTAGCCTCAGTATCAGCCTTACTTAATTCCAGCAAATCCAAAAAGTACGGGTTTAAAAGCCATTTGCGCTTGGTAGATAATTTCATCTTATCATAATTGTATAGGACCAGATGGTATTTAATCACCCAAAGAATTCTATCCGATTCCTTTTTGGAAAAATGTAATCTTTTCAAAACTTTGTTTGCCATCTCGTAAGATTTTTCTGCGTGACCATTAAAGCGGATACGATCAGTCTTGGTTTTGGTAGCCGGTTTGCCAATATCGTGCAGCAACATAGCCCAGACTAATTCCTTGGATGCATCTTTAGGCAGAAACTCTAAGCACTGAACCGTGTGGTTAAAAGCATCGATGTTGCGGTAAATCTGGTAGGGTTGACTGACTCCGACTAACTTGGTAACTTCCGGCAAAATATATTCTAAAATTCCTGATTTTTGTAGATCCAAAATTGCTTCGGCTCGATTGGGAGAAACTAAAATCTTATCCAGTTCTTGTTTAATTCTTTCCTTAGAAACGGTTTTGATCAATTTTGCGTTATTCTTAACCGCTTGCCAGGTCTTTGGGTGATATTTAAATCCCAAGACGTTTTTGAATCTAATGGCTCGCAAGATTCTCAAATGATCTTCTTTAATTCTTTTATCCGGATCACCAATAAATCTGACAATTTTCTTTTTAATATCTTTATCGCCATTCACATAATCAATCACTTTTTTCTTAACAGGATCGTAAAACATGCCGTTAATTGTAAAATCACGGCGCTGGGCATCTTTGGCTGGCTTGGTGTAGTAAACTGCATCCGGTCTTCGGCCGTCTGAATAGCCGGCGTCTGAACGAAAGGTGGCAATTTCAAACTGGTGGCCCTTTACAATGGCAATAATCACTCCGAATTCTTTGCCAACAGAAATCGTTTTAGGCATTAGTTTCTCAATTTGATTGGGTTTAGCCGAAGTGGCAATATCAAAATCATCCGGCTTTTTCTTCATCAATTTATCCCGAACAAAACCCCCAGCCAGATAAGCTACAAATCCTTTGGTTTGTAATTTCTTAATTATTGATACAGCGGTTTTCTGCATAAAACAGTTTAATTATAGCCCAAAATTAGCCAAAAGGAAAAGCGCCGAGTATTGTCTGTCTGCCGACAGGTAGACTCGACGCTCGGCGCTAATTGGCCAAAACGGCCTGAACGAATTCAATCTGTTCACCGACCATCAAACTGTCGGAAATATTGATAACCTCTTTGCCTCCTTTATTTTCATAGAAACCCAACCCCATCATGAAACTGCCTGTAATCCCGTGAGACTCAATGAACTGATCAATTAACTTCTGTTCAGCAGGAAAATGCACCGGAGGAAAACAAGAAACCAGTTTGCCTTCCACCGTATAGCCTGCCTCACAGACAACATCGTCATATTGATCCGGACCAAGTTCGGTTCCTCTCTTAATAGCTACCTTTATCTGATTGGGAAACTGACCCAGTCGGAGAATCATCATCTCTGCAGCTGCCGCCTCCTCTTCTGGCAAAACTACGTAGATATGCGGAGATTCTGGCACCGGCTCACCGTCATCTGAAACCCCTTCAATGATGGCTATTATCCCATATACTGGATTTGTCGGATCAATCACTTTATCCTCCCGGTTGCTTTTTGAAAAAGCAAAGAGCACAAGGAACGATAGTTAGTCTTGTAACTTATCATAATTAAAAAAAGAGTGCAATTTTTTCCACCCTCAAATTAACTGTTATTAAATTTTGTCGACAATATCTTTAATGTTCCTTCTTTGACTTCTTAGGCCGGGTACGGCAGAATAGCCAATCGGTAAGATAGCAACCGGAATCATTTCAGAAGAAACACTGACAATTTCTCTGATTGTCTCTTCGTCAAAAGCTCCAACCCAAGTAGAGCCCATCCCCAAATCACGCACCATCAGTTGAGCATAGGCACAAGCTAAGCTGGCATCTTGGATACAATACAACTTGGCTCCTCTTGAACCGTAGCGACTGGCTGAACGATGAGAATCAGCCACAAATACCAAAACCACAGGAGCTTGGGCAATAAAATTCTGGCCTAAGGCGGCCAGGGTCAATTGATCTTTCTGTTCCTGCTTTTTCACCACAAAAATCTGATAAGCCTGCAAATTGCCGGCTGACGGAGCCGAACTAGCGGCTTGTAAGATTTTCTTCAACTTGTCTTTATCTACCTCTTTTTTGGTAAACTTGCGAATCGAGTGTCTTCTTTTAACTAGATCAGCAAAATTCATTTAAATTATCCTTGCTAAAAATCTCTTTATCAAGGAAGCTAAACTTTCTGGGTTTTCCTGGTGAGGAACATGTCCTGAATTTTCGATAAAGTAACCTTCCGATTTATCAACTTGTTCGGTAATCGCCCGTAGAGTTTCACTAGATAGTATCTCATCTTCACGACCCCAAATTACTAAAGTCGGTTGAGAAATTTTACTAAATTCATCCTTGATATCGGGGACAATGCCCATTTTTATTTTTTTAGCGTAACTCCAATCCGCTCTCCTGGTCTGGGTTGGCTCCCAGTGCGACATAACGATTTCTTTGGTAACCAACTCGTCTTCATAAAATGCTTTGTTGAGGGCTGTCTTTATTGCCCCTGTGGTTTGTAGAAATCCCCTAACTATAAATTTATCAATGGGATGTGGAAAATACTTTATATAACTCAACTCTCCTTGATATTCACCCCAGCCAGCCGGTGAAATCAGTACCACCTTTTCGAACCGATCGGGATAAGTGGCTGCCAGCTTGACTGCTACTGCCCCACCCATGGAGTGTCCAACTAGATGCGCCTTATTAATACCCTTTTTATCCATGAATTCGATTACCGTTTTCACCTGGCCCTCAAATGATAAATCATTATCTTTTTCTTTTGACGACAAACCAAACCCCACAAAATCCAAAGCAAATACCCGATAGGTATCATCAAGCGCCTCCATTAAACCTTGATAACTAGCCGAAGAAGAGCCAAAGCCATGCAACAAAATCATTCTTTTTCCCAAGCCCGCTTCCCGATAAAAAATCTCCCCGGTTGAAATTCTTTGAAAGTATCCTTGCTTAGCTTCTTCGGTATTTTTACCCTCGGGTCTTTTTGAAGTGCTTTCTATCACGTAGTAAACCAACAGGATTATTAAATATATAACCAGCAGGATTATGAGAATTCTGGCGATAATAATTAAAGCTTTCATTGGTTTTTGTTATTTTGAATACAAGTTATTTATGGCAGTTTCAATTTGGCTAAAAGTCTCCGGGCAGTCACCCTCGCACAATACTGAATGGCTGGTTCCATCCAGCAATACCGAAATAGTGTGCAGGGTGGCACCGGATGTAAATTCATGGGGCCGGTAAGCATAGTCTAGGTTGAAAAAACCGGTATCTGTTATTTTTTCTCTTAGCTGCTCTTGCTGTTGGCCGGTTAAAGTGATTTGCTCAGCCTCTTTAGCAGGCAGACCAAATTGAATCTCGCTGAAAGTCAGTATACCATTTTTATCAATTTCAATCGAGGTAATAGCCGAATCAGTCCTTACCTCCAAAACCACTTCCAATTCAGTTGACCGATTGGCTAGCAGATTGGTTTGCTGATTATTGTTTTGGTTATCTTCATTCCTAGATTCAAAAAACTGACTAATCCTTAAAGCGACAAAAGCAAATATAATGATGCCAAATAAGATCAACGCATAATGATTTTTTCTTTCTTCATTGATAGCCACTATTCCATTATAACAGATTATTTTAAAGGTAAAAGTATGGGATAATTGACAAGATAACCGGATTTTGGATAAACTTAACTAAATTACTCTTGATAATAATTATGGCAGAAGTAAAAGTATTAATAGACGGTCATCATTCCCATCAAGATGGAATACTGGATATGGGTTCGACGGTTACTTTGATAAAAAGTGATCAGAATATCTTAGTCGACACCGGCTATTTTAATGATGCTGATGGTATTATTGGGGAATTAAAAAAAGAAAATCTAACACCAATCGATATCGACATCGTGGTCTTGACACACGTTCATACAGATCACGTAGTGAATAATTATCTATTTACAAACGCAAAAATCTATTGCAAATTCAAGGGAGACAGCGAATATCCCGGCCAGTTCCACGATGTAAAAACCGGCAAGGCGCAAAGAACAGATATTTTAGACGGAGCCAAATTAGCTCATGAAGTTGAATTTCTAGAAACGCCTGGTCACACCAATGATTCAATTTCTGTAGTGGTCAAAACCGAAGAAGGCAAAGTAGTGATAGCTGGTGACGCAATTGCTGAAGAAAAGATGACTGATTTTAAAAATGAACCTAAATCATTTTTGATTTACGGGATAGATAAGTATAATGATAGTCGCCGGAAAATACTGGAAATCGCTGACTACATAGTACCGGGCCACGGAGCCATGTTTAAAGTAAAAAAATAGTTGAAATACAAAAAACCCGATATACACTAATCCGGGTTTTTTTATTCTATAATTTCTAAACTGTCACTTTCCGACTTTTCGGACATCAATTTAATCATATCCATTTACTTCCATCTTTCTACTTATTAATCGCTTCAACAAAACGAAAACCGAATTCTCTAGCTGCATAAGGACCGGAGCCGGTGACGATTTTTCTATCAAGGGTAACATCAGATGACATAATTTCGGCTCCCTTATTCCTTAAATTCTGCTCTTCCGAAGGAAATGCCGAAACTTTGTATCCTGACAACACTCCAGCATTGGCTAAAATCGAGGGAGCCATACAAATAGCGCCGATCGCTTTATTTGTTTCAGCTGCTATCCGCACAATATGATGAGCATCACTATTTTCTAAATAAATTACCGCGCCAGGTCCGCCTACGAATAATATTCCAGCGTAATTGTCTACCACCACTTCTCTTATTGACAAGTCAACTTGATAGCTACCGCCCAACTTACCCTTGGCCAACCCTTTATACATGGAAGCTACTTCGACTTGGTGCCCGGCCTCCTCAATTATTTTTTTGGGAACCTCAAATTCTTTGTCCTGATATTTATCCGGGGCAATTATCATTAATATCTTAGCCATAATAATCTGTAATTAGTAATGAATAATTAGTTTTCTACCAACTTCCGCCGCCGCCTCCGCCAAAACCTCCGCCGGAAAAACCGCCTCCGCCGGAAAAACCACTGCCAGCCGCTCCCCGGCCACTTTGGGGACGGGAAGTAATGGTCGAATTAACTGAACGATTCATTACACTTAAGGAGTGGATTAAGTAAATAGAACTAAATCCTCTTACACTGCCGCCTTCATACCAATCAGGCGGTTGTTTGTAAATATCTTTGAATTCTTCTGCCCATTGTTTTTCTACTCCCAAGACCATGGCATAAGGCAGTAATTTTTCAAATACTTCTGGCCGTTTGGCCGGGGCATTATGAAATTTGATTCTCTCCTTTTCCGCCACTGTCATATACATCTTCAAGCCCAAGATTTTAGCATGAGTGTCAGCCCCTAATTTGGTCTTTCTGGGCATGGCAGAAGCGAATACGGTAATCAAAATCCCGCAAACCATTACCGAAATCCCTGCGTAAACAGCAATACCCGTTACCATTATAATAAAGCCGATGATCACAAAAACAATACCCCAACCCACATATGAACCGCGTACTTTGTCGGGATTGATAGGAAAATAACCTGATTCCACCACCGATTGGTAAAGAGATTTTTTGATACCAGGCAGTTCTTTATAAAATTTATTCTTCAGACTGGACAGTTTTCTGGTTCTTTGATTCTTAAAGATCGCTTTGAAAACCTCTTTCTCGTACGGCTCGACTAGATCTTGGCCATTTTTCAACTTGGTAAATTCGTAATCTTCACTTTTACCAATTAATTTCTTTTTACTAATCTGTTTTATCTTTAGATAACCCCTAACCGCGAAATCAATAATCGAGGAGCTAATGTCTTTTAAATCCGCCTTTTCATCATAAATTACACCCATTAAACCTGGTGGGATATCGTCTGGTGGTGAATATATCGGAATAATCGTCTCACTCAATTTGGTTTCCGGATCTCGCCCTTTGGTCCACCACATATAAAGCAGAACAATCAAAACTATCACCGGTAGAAACACATACCAATTGTCCTGTAAAAACCAAATTAGATTTTGGGAAAAAGATGGTTTCAGCAAAATACCCTTGGGCAATCCCAAAACTACTGACAAGCCCTCGCCGGCTGATAAATCCTCTTTGGTATAAAAAACATAATGCTGCTCGTCAATCATTTCGTAATTACAGTATTCTTCACTTGAACCGTAATATCCGGTATAGCAAGCAAACTGTAAATCTTTTTTTAGAACCGACTCGGGTAAAGTGATAGTAGCAGTAGCTTGACCAATATCCACCGGCCAACCAGTACCGGTGACATTCCAGTAAAATTCATCGTGGTCAGCAAAATAATTAATTGCCCTCGCTAATTTATATTCAATAATAAAAGTTTTCTTTCCCCTTACCGTCACATCGGCATCACCGATTTTGATAAATAAGTCGCCGCCAGAACGGCTGACCTTATAATTATAAGCATTGCTATTTGGATCTGTTACGGACAAAATTGTCACCCTAACATTATAATTGGCCCCTCCTCTCTCATAATGATAAGGCATCTCCCTGATAATTCCGTGTTTATCATAGGCTTCTTCAGTAAAGTCGTAGACTATGGTTTCGGTTACTGTGAAAGTGCTGTCTTTGTTCAAACTAATCCGAACATCAAAACTGTCGATCTTCTCTAAATAATTATTATCAACTGCTGCGGTGTTAACAATGTTTGGACCAATAAAAAACCCCCCGATTAGCAACAGAATAATAAACCAAATATTCTTTTTCATACATTAAATATACAACTTTTTGGAAAAAAGATGAAGGGACTACGGAAATCGGAATTAGGAAATCGGGAGCTTATTACCCAAACCCGAATTCCGAATTCCTATTTCCCTTTCTTCAAAAACCTCTGATACTTCTCGTCTTCCTTCATTTGTTCTTCAATATCCTCGCGCAGGAAATCGGCTTTGGATTTTTTGGTATTATGAGTTTTCCAATGCAAATACCGTTCAATAGAAGGTGTGATACGTAAGGTAAACTTAATGGATGGAACTTCTTTAATTCCCCCGGCTTTGATCTGCTGCAAGAAGGTAATAATGGTCGCTTCCAAATTCTTATCCGAATAAGCTTTTATTTCTAAAAATTTGGGAGCTGATTTAGTTTCTAGAAACTTGAGAATTGATTTTGCTCCAGACGAACTGTCGCACAAGAATAAAGTCGGTTTTCTTTGAGAGATGGCATAAGCCAGGAAATAGCCAATTTCCTGGTAGGGAGTAGAGCCTTCAATGATAAATGCCTCCATCTTATCCAAAATCATTCCACCTGATTGTTCGATGCCAATAAGTTCTTCGGACAAGGCTGTTTGTTCCTGATTGGAATAAACCTCCACTTCGGCTTTTTTTAGCAAACTCAAAATTGTGTCATAAGCCTGACCTATTTTTGTTTTGCCGGTTGGTGGTCCAAAAAAGTAAATCTTCATAATTATGAAATAATTTCACCGACTAAATTCTTAGTCATGATTGATTTTATTTTTGGCAAGCTTCTGGTCTGCCCCAAAGCCCACATTAATTTAACCAAACAGGCGGATAAACTCATATTATCAACCTTAATAATATTTGGCCCTTTCAAAATTCTTTGATCCTCACCTGCTTTATAAATAATTACCGGGATATGGTCTTTGGCCAGCTTCTTTAAAGCCAACCTAAAACTATCAGGCAAGACGGTCTGATGGTGCATTCTAACGATCAAACCGTGAATTCTCTGTTTAGTAAGGTTTTGGATTAAGGAAACATCAACACCGGGATGGAAATCAAAAACCGAAACCTTGTTATCAAAACGATTAAAAAACTTCAATTTAGCTTTGGTTTTTTTGGCCTTGGCAGATAAGCTGATACCAAAATCAACCCGACCCAGATAATGACCCGACAATGAATCAAAGAAATTCAAACCAGGCGGGCTGGCTTGAACCGCCTGCACTCCTTGAATCAAACGTGACCCGAATAAAATTGCTACCTGATTAACTTTGGAAGAGGCAACCTGGATGGCATTCAGCAAATTGGCCTTGATCCCCAAACCTTTATATTCTTCAAACAATTCATCCTTTTGTTTTAAGCCGGATTGGGGAATTAAAGGAGAACCGGTTAAGACAATCGGTTTATCCAAATTCTGAAAAGCAAAAGCCAAAGCGCAAGCCGTATAATTCATGGTTTGCGGTCCATGCAGGATGACAAATCCATCCGAAGAACTGATTCTTTTTTTAATCTCGCTGGTTAGCTTAATCCACTCTTTAACTGAAACGTTGGCGGCTTTGCCGCCAAAAATAAAAACCGGCTCGATATCGGCCATGATATTGAGCTCGGCAAAATGCCAAAGCCACGGCTCTATGTCTTCAGCTTTTTTGACTTCAAAACCCTTGCCGCCAGCTCTACTTAAAGCCGTTCCCCCGCAAAACAGCAGACAAATTTTCTGACGATATTTTTCCATAAATGCGCCGTCGGCATAAACTAATTAGACGGCTCAATCATAACGCGAAGAAATCTAAAAGTCAATCTAGGCAAAATTTCAATTTATGTTAAACTTACTTTATGAAAAAAGAATATTTCTTTAATCTCAATCACGAAAATCCTTTTTATCTCAAATACATCAAACTGTGGCAACCTTTAATTAATTGGCTGGCCAAAAACAAAGTCAGTCCTGATCTTCTTACTTGGCTGGGCGGGTTAGTTACTCTAGCAGCTGCTTGGCTTATCTACCGAGGCAATTTTCTTACCGGCGGGATTATCTTTATCTTATCAACTCACTTTGATTTATTAGATGGTATTGTAGCCCGCAAAACCAACAAAGCTTCTGCCTTTGGCGCCTATCTTGATTCAGTCCTGGATAGATATATGGAATTTGTAATCTTCATTGCTATTTATTTTCACTATTATCCTTTCCTTAAACCCTGGCAATCACTAGCTTTCTTCTTAGCTTTAGTTGGCTCTATCCTTGTTTCATACACTCGGGCAAGGGCTGAAGGTTTGGATATTAAATGTAAAGTAGGCTTTTTGCAAAGACCTACTCGGCTAATAATTTTGTCCGCTGGTCTGATTTTTGCCCACTTTTGGGGTATCAACCTGATTCTATCCGCCGTGATAATCATTGCTGTCCTCTCCCATTTTACTGTTATCCAGAGAACAATCTACACCAAGAAACAAGCCAAGGGCTTGTAAACAAAAATTTGTCAGCTAAAAAACAGACTTGACAAATTTTTTTGGTTGTTTTATTCTATAAAGCTTTATTGGTCCTTCAGACATCTTTGTCCAACAGCAAAGGAGGTATCACCTTGACCGAAAGAATCCAAGCTGGCTCACAGATTAAGCTGAACAGACGCGTTCCTGTCATCATTGACGGACGACGGGAGGCTGAGCTTCCCGAGGATTTCGAGCTGATTCTGTCCGAAGAAGTAGTCTTTGACGGCATCAACCGTCAAATCAGGGCCAAGCTGCCCAGAGAAGTTCCGGCCAAGGATCCTCATGTTATGATCCCATCCTCGGCCATTAGAACTACGGTCAAGAATCCGCACTGAACCTTCAATCAAGGAACAACTCAAACAACTAAGGTGGTGATAACATGAACGGGTCTGTTCCACTCCAGCGTAGCTGTCTGGCAATTTCACCAGGCGAGTATCCTGAACCGATCATGTTGTGGTACGGAGACATGGTCAAGCCGACCGGCAACAAGCCCGACTATCAAGTCGGCTGCTCCACGCCGGCTCCTGGCCTGGAGGTTACGGTAGGCGAGGGCGAGGAAACCAAGACGTTCATTCTCTTGGATAATCAGTCCGACCGACCTCTAATCTGAGGTAGCACCTTAAAGCGGACGACCCCATCATCGCCCGCTTTTTTCTTTGTCTTAAATTATTCTCCTAACACCCACTCCAACAACTCAATCTGGTCTTCAAGTACCTTTTTCTTATCTTCAAATTCCAGCTCTATCCGTTCTCCTTTTTCATCCATATCATCTACTCCTTCCTCTTCCATTATTTCCTGTTTCTCGTTTTCCAAGTCATCAATTTCACTATTTAGATCGTCGATTTTTTCTTCGATCTGTTCTTTGGTGCGCATAAATTATTGTTAATCTTTAAATTTCTTGACACCCAACCAGATCAGAACCGCCAAGGCCACACCTAGGATAATGAATTGCAAATATTCGCCCATACCTGACCAGTGCCTCATGGTACCAACAATCAGGGCCAGCAACCCACCAAATGACAGACCCAAAGATACTGACTGAGCCTTAACGGCGAACGAACCAACTACTATCAGAATAATACCGACGATAACTTCAATGATAAAGAAGTTGCGGCCGTAGATATCTGAAGCTGTCTGATACTCCTGGCGGCACAGATAATCCACTTCACACCAAATACCTTCACTTTCTGCTTCTTTTGGGACTATTTCTCTATCGCTTTTTCTCCACATTCCACCAGCTTCTTCACAGGACTGCTGATCTGTATAAATTTTTCTACTTACCTCTTCGGGGCAATAATCTTGATAATCCGGATAATTACCAAAAGTTCTTATGCCAAGACTAATAAAAAGGTTCAAGACAATGACAATACCAATAACCACCACCGATTTTTTTAAGCCGAAATGCTTTTTTTCCGGTTTTAGTTTTTGTTCCTGGTTTGCTGGTTGATTGATTTTTTCTTCATCCATAATCATAATAATAATTATTATACTTAATCATTATACACCATTCTTGACATTATTTACATTTCTTGTAAGATATTACTGCTAATTCACCATGTCGGCAGATGGCCAACCCAACCAGAAAGGGGCCAAAATGGACCAAACCGACGCCGAAAGAAGGACAATCAAGCAACCGTTTGATACTGACTTCGGTCAGGTCAGTCCAGATGAACACAATCTTACTCTGACCGGCCAGGAAAAGCAGATCGTCTGGCACGGCCGTCCCACTTGTGGGATTGAAGCTCAAGTCAGACACAACTCCAACGACGACCAGGTGCTGGGCGAAGCCTTCTTCCCCTTCTGTATTCTGGCTGCCTGGACGTCAGCTAACTGAGTTCTTTGGCTTCCCTTTCTCAGAAAGGAGGAAACATGTTCATTCACTGTGACCCAGAGGTCTTTGCCCCCTCACCTGTACCTGATGATCCTAAGGGGGGAGGAGGACCAGAAGTAGGTGGCTAAACGACTGGTTCAAAACCAAGACGTATTTCGTCAAGCACGAAATACGTCTTTTTCTTTTGGCCCTGCACCCACCATGGCGCAGAGTTGACAAATATCCATTATTTAGGCTAAGATGATGAACTATTCCACAGTTGTTCTTTAACCGTTTTCTGCGGAAAGGAGAAAATCGCTTTGCGCTCACCGTATTGGGATAGCAACACCTACGTGCCGATAAAAGCCTTTTCAGTCTTCTTCCATTTTAATGGGGCCTCAAGACCCCATAATACCCGACTCACCCGGAAGAAGCACAAACTGAGGCCGAATGGCAAGACCGGTTTCGTCTTGAGGGATGGCCGGTTGATACCCGCCCTCAGAGTCGAAGTCTACAAAAGATCTGATAGCGGGATTTTCCATGAGGTCGGCTGGGCTGACGTTCCCTATAACATGATCGAGCTCGAGCC
>JAIWBS010000012.1:0-12988 GCA_048633705.1 Pirellulales bacterium | reverse complement strand
ACTCCTTATTAATCTTGTCCACCAAAACAACTTTATTATTCTCCAAAATGTTGAATAAAAATCGGTCAGTCAAATCTTTGCGGTATTTATATTCTTTGGAAGTCATTACCGTGTAATTGATCTGGCGACCAAAATCTTCCTGAAATCTTTTCATCAAGCTGTTTAGTTTTTTCCGGTTGATCGTGCCAACGATCAGTATATCGGTCTGGGTTTCTTCTTTCATACCGGTAAACATACCGGTTAATACCATCAGCCGAACATTACCAATGCTTTTTATAGTCCTGGCCAAACTTCTTTCCAAACCAACTTCTGCCTTTAAGATTAAAGCTCTCAATTCCTGATATAGGATGTGTTCTTTATTAACTTGATAAAACACTTTTCTTTTTTCGTTCTTTTTGATAATAATTCCGATTTTCTCCAAATTGGTTAATTCCCGCCTGACTGAATTTATCCGTTCTTTGATTTTCCTGGTCAACTCACGGACAAAAAAGGCCCGATCCTGGTTGGATAGAAATATTCTGAGTAGTTTGACTCTGGTGCGTGAACCAAATAAGTGTTCAAGCATATTGATCAATATTTATTAGTAATTGTATTTATAGTATAATATTGTTGACTTGAAAAAACAAGCTATTTGCGAAAAATATCAAATAGTAGCATAATGTTAGGTAGAAAGATGAACAAACACGGTATCCAAGTTGATAAATTTCTCATTTACGACCCGGACAAATCGCAATCCACCGGCAATGTTTTTATTTCCCATCCTACTCCGGTCGAAGAAGAAACTTTCGGCAAACTGTTAATCATCACCGATATCCATTCTCAGGACAGAATCAATCAAGATGTTATCAATACCATCCAAGAAGAATTAAAAAAACACTATTATCAATCTTCTGATTTGAATATCGAAACCGCTTTTGAAAACGCCCTGCAAAAAACGAATGATAAATTGCACCAGCTGATTCAAGATGGACTAGCCAACTGGGTTGATAAGCTGAACATCATTATCGCCGTAATCAAAGACAATCAAATGCACATTACTCAAATCGGCAGCCTTCATGCCTATCTGATTCACGGACCCAAGATAGTAGATATTCTGGAAATCTCAGAAACCCCAGCTGAATTGGAAATAAACCCTTTAAAAATCTTTTCAAACATCATCTCCGGACAACTCAATCCAGGCGACTATGTCTTGTTTTGCACCGCCAGTTTACTGGACTTTATTTCTCTGGAAAAAATGAAAAGAACTATCTTTGGCTCTCGACCGCAAGATTCGGCTGCCTATATTGAAAATCTACTGATCGATACCAATCAAAAAACGACTTTTGCCGCTATTATCGCCCAAGCTATACCAGATACAGCCGACCAAAAACAATACATGCCCCTCAATCTAGAACATTCTGAATATTCGGCTCCTCAGGTGTCAATGGATGAGATGCACAGCCGTGAACAAAAAACTTCAGAACTTATGACCCCTTCGATTTGGCCGGTAATTAAAAAAAGTATAAGTTCGATAACCGGTAAGACAAAGGGGTTGTTAAACGGAAAGGTGTTGCAAAAACCCAGCCAAGATAAACCTTATCCGGAAAAACTGCGGCCAGCTCTAAAACCTCGATACACTGAACAAAAAGATAAGAATATTATAGTAACTATACTCCTGTTCATCTGGAGGTTTATAAAAGGAATATTTGTCCTTTTAGGAAAAGTCTTAATTGGTTTTTTTAAATTCTTCAAAAACTTCAAAGAATCCAGGCAACAGGTCAAAAATTTACCCGACAAAATCGCTCATACTCTGGCGAAATGGATTAATCAGTTTTTGTCATTAACCGCCTCCAGGAAAATCCTATTGCTGATTGCCTTTCTGTTGATATTTGCTTTTGCTCAAAGCATCGTTACTTTGGGCGAAGGCCAGGAGAAAGAAAAAACCACCACCGAGTACAGCCAGGTTGTTATCGATATTGAACAAAAACAAGCCGAGATCGATGCCTCCCTGATTTACGGTGACGATCAGAAAGCTTTCCAATTGCTAAATGAAGCCAGAAGTTTACTGGCTCAACTGCCTGACAAAAAACAGTACCGAGATACTATCAGCCAATTTAATCAATCTCTTCAACAACGAGCTGACAAGATTAACCATGTAGTTGAAGTAACAGAACCAACCGAACTATACGATTTTGCCACAGCCGAAGAAGGAGCTTCAGTCCGAGGAATGGTACAAATTAGAGACAAGATATTTGCCTTTAATCCCAATAACAACTCGATATACGGTTTTGACCTAGAAAGCAAAGAAACTGATATCGTCACCAATACTACTGAAGAAATTGGCAATCTGCAGCTGAGAGCAACACCAGAAGACAATAACTACATCACTTACTACACCAACGCTGACAAAGTAGTCAGATTTTCTCTGTCCTCAAGCGAATTCGAAGAAAGGGATATTAACTTTGCCAATCAAGATAAAACAATTAAATATATCGAAAGTTATGCGGGACGACTCTACGTTTTGGATACCAAAAATAATGCCATCTTTCGACATAATAACATCGCCACTGGTTACGCCGAAGGTGCTTCCTGGGTTCAAGACGATTTAGATCTAACTGATGCTACCGCCTTAACCGTTGACGGTAATATCTATGTATTAAAGGCCAATGGAGAAATCTGGAAATTAACTCAAGGCCGAAAGCAAGATCTAGCTATGAATCAAATTGAACCGGCCTTTAATAACCCCACTTCCCTATTTACCAAAACTGACTCCGAAAAAATCTATGTACTAGATCCGGAAAATAACCGCCTAGTCATCTTCAATAAACAAGGGAAGTTGATAAATCAATACCGCTCTGATCAATTTGACGGCTTAAAAGACTTTATTGTCTCGGATGACGAAAACACTATCTACCTATTAAACAAAACCAGGCTATACTCATTTGATTTAGCTACTGAATAGAGTAAACAAAAAACAGCCCGAGGACGGGTTGTTTTTTGTTTGTCCTGCACTCCCGCGTCCGCGGGACAGGATATGCCAAATTATTTAAGGTTAACTTTGGCTCCAGCTTCCTCAAATTTCTTTTTGATCTCCTCGGCCTCTTCTTTGGTCGCCCCTTCCTTGATTACCTTAGGGGCACTGTCAACTAAATCCTTAGCTTCTTTTAAGCCTTTTTGGGTAACTTCTCTCATTACCTTAATCACAGCGATTTTAGTACCTCCGGCTTCGGCCAACTCGACATCAAATGAAGATTTTTCCTCAGCCGCATCAGTTGCATCCCCTGCAGCAGCGCCAGGAGCCGCAGCCATTACTGGGGCAGCAGCTGACACTCCGAATTTGTCTTCGAGAATTTTGACCAATTCAGCTAAGTCCATAACTGATAAACCTTCGATCATGGTAATAATCTCTTTAAACTTAGCTGGAATTTTAACTTCCTTTTTCTCTTCTTTTTTGTCTTCTTCTTGTTTTTCTTCAGTCATATTATTTTTTTATTAATTATTTAATTCTTTGATTCTGAAATTGCTTTTAACACGTAGATTAAAGATTGCAGGTTACCTCGCAAAACTTGGACAAAACCAGAAATCGGAGCTTTGATAGAGCCAACTGCCTGAGCCAGTAATTCTTTTTTGGTGGGCAACTGGGCCAAAGATACAATCTGCTCCTGCTCAAAATATTGGCCTTCAACTATTCCTCCTAAAAGTTTTAAAGCTTGATGCTCTTTGGCAAACGTAAAAAGTAACTTAGCTGGCATCACTTCATCTTCCAGCCCAAAAGCGATTGCCATTTGCCCTTCCAACTTTTTCACGTCAATATCTTTTTGACCTGATTCGTCCAGGGCAATCTTGGCTAAAGTCTTTTTGGCCACCAAGTAGTCTACTTTATTGGCACGTAAATTCTTTCTTAGCTCTTCTACTTCTTTGACTGTCAAACCTCTGTAATCAACAAAAACAACACCCTTAGCCTCCTCTAATCTGGCTTTAAGTTTATCAACCTCTTTTTTCTTTTGTTCCTTGGTTTTGGCCATAAAATCTATAAAAAAATCTGTGGATAACCACAGACTATAACGCTTATTCTTGCCTCGATAGGGTTTAATCCCGATTTGTTGGGTACCTATTGTCTGTGGCTTAATTTGATTGTAAATTCATTATAATCGACTGAATTTTCCTGTCAACCCTTATACCTACTATAATGCAAAGTTAAGTTGAGAAAAAGTTATTTAATGTTCACTGAAAGATCATACTTGTTGCATCGGGGGATAATCCCACTGTGACCTTTTTTGTAATTAACAAATAAATGAGCCGCCCCCTTCAATGGATCAGGATTTATGACAATTCCAAAAAAAGTGGCTCTACTTAAACAGTAGTTACTACCGCTTTTTTTCACATTCATCAGCATTTTATTCAAATTGGTTCCGAAGCCGATATAAATAATCTGCCTGGCCTGATCAGCCAAGACAAAAGTACCCGCCGCCTGGGGTACTTTTATTATCCCCTTTTCGTCAAAAGGATAATAATCATCACCAATTTTCTCGACACTAGCCATTAGTAAATTCTTTAGATATTCTTATTTCGAAAATAATATAATATTTCGGGTTACCCTTTTACTTATTATCGACTCCTCAAAGACAGATCGTACTTGTTGCATCTGGGAAAAAAACCGCCGTGTTGCTCTTTATAGATCGTAAAAAGATTGGCTACCCCTTTTTTGGGATCAGGATTTATGGCAATCTGAAAAAATATTGCTTTATTCAAACAAGCATCGCCACCTTTTAGAATGTTCATTAGAGACTTATTGATATTGTTTCCCATCCCGATATAAATCACTTCCCGAACCTTATCGGCTAAAACAAAAGTTCCAGATACTTGTGGTGTCTTAGCCGCGCGCTTCTCGTTAAAAGGCAGAAAATCATCACCAATTTGTTCTACTGCTGTCATGTAATTATTTAAAAATTATTTTAACTTGCGGGTAGGGTCTGATTTGTTGCAACGAGGAGACAGATTCTGATGTTCCTCCACCCCGGCAACATGCGGAACTTTCGAAATATTCTTTTTATCAAAAGAGATAAAACTCTCTTCTCCAATCTTTTCAATTTCTACCATCTAGTTTATTACGGTACCTTTAAAATTCTTATTGTTTAAATAGTTCTGCAGATTCTTAAGCTTTCGACCATTCAATATTACCACTTCTATGCCTAATCGCCAAGCCAATTTAGTGGCCATTGGGTCAAAAGGAGCAGACATTCTGGGTGTCCATTTATCTCCGAACATTTTTTTGTAGGCGGGCCAGGATATTTTTTTGATCGGCTTGGCTCCTTGATATCTATCCGGATCCTTGTCGTAAACATAATCGACATCAGTCAAATTTATCACCTTTTTGGCCCCTAGATTCTTGGCTAATAAAACCGCATCTTTATCAGAAGAACAGCCCGGCACCCAACCGGTTCCTATAATAACCGGCTTTTTAGTTTTGATTCGGGTATTCGGATTTATAACAACTTTATCAAAAGCGTACTGAGCAAAAATCGCTCTAATCAATTCTGAATTTAGGCGGCAGGCCTTGATTCCAATCCAATCTAAATCTACCGGTTTTATTTTGGTAACTGTCTTGGCAGCTTGATTGTATTTAGAATTGATTCTACCTCCTCCTACTACAATCACTATTCGCCATTTTTTTCTGATCAAAGCCAATATGAACTTACGAAACTTCTTTAAATAATTGACATCAATGTTCTGATCGGGGATGACCAAGGAGCCGCCCAGAGACAATACAACTGTTTTCATTATTTTAATCGCTTAAATACTTAATTTTATTAGCATTGTGCTCTTCCAGGGTCTTGCTGAATACTGTTGTGCCGTCAGGTTTATTCAAATAATACCAATAATCATTTCCCTCGGGATAAATAGCCGCTTCAATTGACGAAAGAGAGGGATTACAAATTGGACCAGGCGGTAATCCCCTGTTCAAATAAGTATTATAAGGTGATTCGGTTCGGGTGTCAGTGTAGGTAGGCTGCAATTGACTCTTGCCGGTCACGTAATTGACCGTGGCATCGGATTGCATGGGAATACCAACTGCTATCCTGCGGTAGAATAGATCTGCGGCCATTTTCTTGTCCTCATCTGTTCTTAATTCTTTTTCCAAAACCGAAGCCAAAATTACGATTTCAAAAATAGTCTTGCCCTGATTACTGATTTCTTCTCTCATCTCACTGGTCAGCTTTTTATCAAAATTATCCAGCATTTTTTCCACTATCTCAGCGGCTGTCGTATCTTTAAAAACCCGATAGGTGTCCGGAAAAAGATAACCCTCCAAATCGGCCCGAGGATCCCGATCGCTCAAAAAATCATAAGTTTTATCAGGAATAATTTGTCTGGAGTCATGGACGGCTATTGCCTGCAGAAAATCATCCTCAGACAAGGATATCTTGCCGGCAATATGCTCGGCGATTTCCGTAGCTTGCCAGCCTTCGATAATCTGAATAATGCTTTCGTTGGAATTGGGCCCCTCAACCAAAATCTCCGCAATCTGCCTGATGCTGGCATTCTGGTCAAACTGAAACTCACCCGCTTTTAAGTCTGACTCGATACGGGAAAACCACAGATAGACTTCAAAAGCAAACTGGTTTTTGATTAGACCTGCTTCTTTTAAGTTGTCGCTAATCTCGTTGACCCCCTGACCGGATTCAATAGTAAAAAAAGTAGTGCCAGTAATATCACTATTGGCAGAATTGACTGCAGTTAATATATGCAAGAAGAAAAAAAGACCGCCTAAAAAAACGATAATAATCACAGCAAAAACAATTTTGGTAAATTTTGGTATCTTGTCGAATTTACTTTTGTGCTTTTTCATAAATACTTCTTATATTTCTTTTGCTTTAGTTTCTTTACTATTTCTCTGACCTCTTGGGCTTTGTCTTTGGGGCAGATCAAAATTGCATCTTTGGTAGTAACTACGATCATATTCTCGATCGAAGCGGTTGCCACCAGCTTGTCTGATAAATTATAGATCAACGATCCCTTGGTATCAATACCCAAATGTTTTCCTATAATTACGTTATCATCTGCTGTGTCAGACAACACTTCTTTAACCGATCGCCAATGTCCGATGTCTGTCCAGTCAAACTGGGCCGGAATACAGAATATTTTCTTGGTTTTTTCTAGTATGGCGTAGTCGATAGATATCTTTTTCATCTTGGGGTATTCTGTTTTTAATACTTTATCCCACTGTGGCGTATCTACATACTTTTTCAAATACATCAGTCTGTTATAAATCTGGGGTTGGTGTTTTTTGAACAAGGACAATAAATGGCTGGTTCGCCAAATAAAATTTCCGGAGTTCCATAAATAATCCCATTTTTTCAGATATTGCTGGGCTGTCTTCAAATTTGGTTTTTCCACGAATTGTTTAACTGAAAAAATCGGCACCTTTTGGATCCGGGATATTTCTCTAGCAATATTGATATAGCCATAACCGGTTTCCGGATAAGTCGGGTTGACTCCTAAAACTCCTGTGTAATCAGGATATTTTTTAAGAGCCGATTCAGCTACCCTCATTGTTTTAGTAAATGACTTTACATCTTTTATATAATGGTCAGAACTCAAAGTGATCATTGATGATTTGGGATCTTTCTTGTTCAATATAGTGGCAATCAAACCGATAGCCGGGGCTGTATCTCTCAAAGAGGGTTCAACCGAAAAGTTTTTAGCTGGCAAAGATTTTAACTCCTGTTTTACATTTTTAAAATGGGCTTTGCCTAAAGTAACATAGATATCTTTTAAATTAAAAGATTGCCTTACTCTTTTATAAGTCTTTTGTAATAAGGTTTCCTTGCCCAATAGGTTCTGGGACTGTTTTGGTTTGGTTGCCCTGGAAGCTGGCCACAATCTGGTGCCGGTGCCTCCAGCCATGATTACTGCTTTCATATTTTCGTAATCGGTAATCAGTAATTGGTAATCAGAATAATTCTAATTACGAATTACTGATCTCTAATCTCCGTTACTTATTAATGGTACAAAACGAAATCCGGGAATGATCTTTTGGTCAAATTCTTTATCTGATTTCTTTGTTAATAAAAACATCGCTTGTTCCCAGCGGCCAACTGGAATTACTAATTTCCCTCCTTTTTTCAGCTGCTTTTTAAGAGCTTCCGGTATTTCATCAGCTGCCGCTGCTACAACTATCTTATCAAAAGGAGCTTGTTCTGCCAAACCCTTGGTGCCGTCTCCCTGGATAAACTGAACATTGCTGAAATTGTATGGGGCTAAATTTTGTTGGCCGAACTCCTTGAGTTCTTTGATTCTTTCCATGGCGTACACTTTCCCCTTTTTACCTACTAAATAGGCCAATAGTCCGGTCTGCCAGCCAGAGCCTGATCCAATATCTAAAATCTTATCTCCCGGTTGTGGTTGTAATAATTCCAACATAAAAGCCACAGTTAAAGGCTGTGATATAGTTTGACCGTGACCAATCGGCAGAGGAGCATTAACTTCCTCTTGTGGTACTAAAGCCGGAGGCAAAAAATCACGGCGCCTAATAACCTGGAAAGCCTCGATAATGGCCGGTGTTTTAAGAATCTCCTGATCAATCAACTGTTTAATTAGTTGTTCCATCTTGATTTTTTTCCAATTTTATGATATACTAATTGTAGTGAATCTAAAGATTCTCGTCAAAACAAACACAAAAGACAATGAAAAGTCAGGGGAAAAACAGAATCTTTTTTTTATCTATCAAAGTGGGTTTGTTAGCTTTCCTGCTTTTTTTAATACCCAACACTTCCGAAGGAATTACCGATTATTCCCCTACCTTGATTGATCTAACTAATCAAACCAGAATTGCCTTTGGTTTGTCACCGCTTAGGATAAATGAGCAACTAAGAACCGCTGCCCAGCTTAAGCTCAATCACATGTTTGATAATAACTATTTTGACCATATTGCTCCCGATGACAAAAAACCATGGCATTTCTTGGAACAGGCCGGTTATCGGTACGACAAAGCGGGAGAGAATTTAGCCATGGACTATATTGATTTAAACGATGCTCATGATGCCTGGATGCAAAGCCCCTCTCACCGTAAGCTGATTCTTGATTCAGAATACGAAGAAATCGGCTTGGCTTATCAAAAAGGAGAGATTGACGGCCGGAATACTATTCTAGTTGTGGCCTTGTTTGGTGATCCAGAATAATACTTAAAAAAAGTAAATCCGGTAACAACCGGATTTTTTGTTTAAAAAGAAATGGCCCTGTTCCGCGATTGCGGAACAGGGCCGTGTTTATCTCTCCTCTTATCCCTCCATACACCAGGCGTAGGCGTTCTGGAACAGCCTCAGCCATGGTGAAGCTTGAAGTTCTGACCAGTCCTGGGGCCAATATGGCCACTGCCAGTCCAGAAAGAGCCTTTCCGGATGAGGCATCATGGCCAGATGACGACCGTCAACTGAGGTCAGAGCCGCAATCCCCATCGGTGAACGATTGGGATTGAACGGATACTGTTCGGTCACGGCCATCTGGTCGTTGACGTAACGGATCGGCGCCAGATTCTCGGCCAGGATGGCATCCAGCACAGCCTTGGTCGGTGATTTGAACCGACCTTCTCTGTGGGCCACCCAGACTCCTAGAGTTGATCCGGCCATTCCCTTCAGGAAGATGCACCGGCTGGGTAGAATTTGGACAGCCGTGAACCGGGATTCGAAGATCTCCGATTCATTGCCCAGAAAACGCGGCTGCTCGGCCATGGGCAGGTCAAACCCCGGCACGATCCCCAACAGAGTTTCCAGCTGGGCACCGTTGCAGACACCTAAGGAGAAAGTGTCAGGTCGGGCCAAGAAACGCTGAAATTCCTCAGCGATCCTGGGATTGAACTTGATCACTCCTGCCCAACCCTTGCCGGCATCCAGCACGTCTTTGAAAGAAAAGCCGCCCGGGAATGCTACTCCCCTGACCTGATCAAGGCTAATCTTCCCTGCTGCCAGATCAGTCATGGCTACATCCCATGACTCAAACCCGGCTAGTTGGAACGCGCTGGCCATCTCCGCATCACCGTTAGTACCTTCTTCGCGCAGGATGGCCACCTTAGGCTTGTTGGCAGCTTCTAACACCTCCAGCGGTGTGAATTGGGGTTCGAATCCTAGACGGAATCTCATCCCCAACCGCTCAGTGGCAAAGAGTCGCCATTCTTCTTCAGCACAAGCCGGATTGGCCTGAATCCGATCCAGCTGAGAGGAAGTCTCCTGCCAAGTCCGGAAGAGATCGACAAATGGATTGTCTAGCTCAGTCCGACCGGAGAACTTGACCACCATTTGCCTAGCAGGAATGGCCTGGCCGATCGGGTAGCTGAAGGCGGCTAGCTGGTGCTTCTGTAGAATGTCGCGGATTACCTCCTCCTGTTCCGGCAGATACTCGATCACCCAGCCCAACTCTTCGTTGAAGAGGAAAGCTAGACGATCATTGCCGAAATCGGGATGATCAAACTCCAGCGACAACCCGCAGTTACCGCCAAAGGCCATCTCCAGCAAGGTGACGATCAGACCGCCATGCGACCGATCATGGCCGGACAGGATAGTACCACGCTCGATCATCTCCTGGACAGCCGCAAAGCCAGAACCCAGATACTGGGGATAATCAACGTCCGGCACCTCATCTCCGGTTTGGCCAAACACCTGAGCCAGAGCTGAACCGCCCAGCCGCATTTTGCCGCCGGCCAGGTCGATAAACATCAGCTGGGACCGACCGGGCTGCTTGATATCCGGTGTAACTTTCTGCCTGATATCAGGCATGGTAGCCGAGCTGATGATCTCTACTGTCCCTGGTGCCTTGACTCTCTGAGTGACACCTCTCTTTTCTACATTGGCCACCATGGACAGAGAATCCTTGCCAACTGGAATGCGCAGACCCATCTCGATGCAGAGCCGGGTTACTGCCCGGACTGTGTCGTACAGACTGGCATCCTCACCTTCTTCACCACAAGGCCACTGCCAAGTAGCTGAGAAGTCAATATCATCCATGCCTTCGATCTTAGCCCAGACTAGGTTGGTTAAAGCTTCACCAACACTCATCCGACCAGAAGCCGGAGTGTTGACCACCCCTATCTCCGGTCGGTCGCCAATCGAAGCCGCTCTCCCTGACAAACTGAAGTGGGTATTAGCCACCACTCCGTAGTCAGATAAAGTCAGCTGCAAAGCACCGACTGTCTGCTGTTGGGCAACTAAGCCACCAACAGATCGGTCAACCTTCCTAGTCAGGAAGTGCTTGGAGCCGACTTGAACTAGTCTGAGCACCCGGTCTAAGGCCTGACGAATGGTCAATCCTTCAGGCAGGACCAACGGATCGCGCTGACGCTCGATTCGCTCGGCTTTGATCACCTTCTGGGGTAGATCTCCCAGCAGGAAAGCAAGCCCCAACTCCACTGGGAAACGTTCCTGGTGGTTAGCTGGATCTGCCTCTTCGTCTTCTATGACGATCTGACCATCACCAGTTACCTGACCGATTACTGCCATAGGGCAGCGTTCACGCTGACAGATCTGCTTGAACAACTCCAGATCATCAGCACAAATCAGCAGCACGTGACGTTCCTGCGCTTCGTTGCAGACATAGACCACCACTGACATGGTCTTGTCTCCACAAGGAATTCGGCGCAGGAACAGATGAGCACCCTCTGGATTAACCAGCTCATCCGGGGCAGTGCAATCACCGCCTGCTCCCAGGTCCTGACAAGTCACGATTGGGTTATCGTCTCCCAAACGCGAACAAGCAGTATAAACCCGGTCAGTCCTCTTCTCCATCTCGGGATTGGCCCGCTGGACAGAGTTGAAATCGAGCTCCTCCAGGTTATCACCGGCAGCCATCGAAGAAGCAGAAGCACCGCCAAGGCCGATCGGATAAGCATCTCCTCCGATCTGAACAACCAGCATTCCCTTGGCTGGCTTGTTCTTCTCGGCGTGACGTTCGTCAACTACTCCCCAACCGCCAGCTACCATCACTGGCTTGGTGTAGCCGATTAGTTCCTCTCCAGTTTCCACTTCGAAGGAGCGCGTGGAACCGATAATCATCGGCTGACCAAAGCAGTTGCCAGCGTCACTAGCTCCGTTGGAAGCTTCAATTAGAATCTCCAAAGGAGTCTGCATGTTTGCCGGGTGCTCCCAGAGAACCCGTTCCCAAGGTTGTTCGTAGTCCGGAATCCGAAGATTGCCAACAAAGTAGCAAGCCAAACCAGCCTGAGGGATTCCTCCGCGACCCTGATTCTGGCGATCACGAATTTCTCCCAAAGTACCGGTACCGGCTCCCGGATAAGCGCAGAAACCAGTCGGGTGGTTATGGGTCTCCACTTTGAGCGTGGCACAGTATCTTACCGTCTGCCTCCGGAAGGGGCTCGGTCCAGTTACGCTATCCGGAATCAGGGCAACTACCTCTACTGGCTGGAAAGCGGCAGCGTTGTCCTCGAAAGCAACCAGCACGTTGCCGGGATTGACTGCTACTGTTTCCCGGATCATGTCGAACAAAGTCTTTTCTTGCCTGACTCCGTCGATGATGTGCAGACCGTTGAAGTGGTTATGCCGACAGTGATTAGAATTGAGCTGACCGAACTTGAACAGCTCCACCATGGCTGGGTTGCGCTTGAGTACGTTGACAAAGTGATGGTAAACGAACTGGCGCACCCTGGGATCGTGAAGTGACAGACCCCATTCCCGGTTAGCTCGCTCTAGCGCTTCCATCCCTTCTTCGATCAAAGGGATGATCAGAAGCGGATCGGGCACAACTCCGGAATCGAAAGTGGTGATCGCTTCCCGATACCACTCTTCGGTCATCCGATCACTGATCAGAGCCACGATCTGTCTTTTCTGATCGTCGCTCAGTACTGCTCCTTCTGCTAACTTGATACTATAACGAGTGGCTCGTTCGATGCGAACGACAGAGTCCAGACCACAAGCCTGGCAAATCGACACCGCATTGGTACTCTCCGGTGTCACAATCGCCAGCCTTGGTCCTATCTCGATATCGCAACCTTCTAGCTTTG
>JAIWBS010000011.1:0-8111 GCA_048633705.1 Pirellulales bacterium | reverse complement strand
ATATTTGCAGTATCATAAGCCCAGTTTAAATCTAACCGGTAAATGCCTCTATCTCCTGTATTTTCTTCTGACCAGACTGGATAAATAATTTCAGTTTTTCCGTCATTATCAAAATCAGCTGCAGCCGGGCCGAAAATGATTCCTTCTTCTACTTGATGAATACATACCATACTACTATTGCTGGTAGGGCTGGTAGGGCTCAGTAGAAAATTTCCTTCATGGTCTAAGAGACACAGTTTCCCCACTTGATCACTAATGCCATAAAAACCGGCTGTGATAATGTTTATTTTTCCATCATCGTTGAAATCGCCAATCAAAGGAGGATTTATAACATAAGTTTCTACATCGACCGGCCAGTCTGTACTAATATTTTCACCAGTATAGTCTAGTATATAAAGATCTGTACCCTGACTGGCGACAATTTCTAGAGGATCCCCAGTTGCACCTTCATTTGCCACAATATTACCTAAAGATACACCGGTATAGGAAGGGGAGACTGGTACTTTACTCCTCAACCTCTTTGGCCAACTAGCAGACATGTTATTTCCTTGATAATCCCAAACGTAAATATCTGAAAAAACATACATTTCTTCAAAATCAATACCGCTGCTTTCTGTCACTATCTCTAATTCTTTAGTAGTTGTATCAACATCTCCGATGGCAAAGTTAGTTTGAATCGTACCCTCAATGGTTACTGGCCATTCCCCTGGCAACTCATTACCCTTGGCATCATAAACAGATACATAAGTATAGTATCCAACACCGTTTTCTTCCCGATGAGTTTCCCCTACCACTATTTCCACCGCCCCGTCATTATCAAGATCGGCAATAGCCACTTCAGTCATATTGCCCAATTCTAATTCAGCCAGTTGTTTGCCGTTTATATCATAAATAAATGTAGAAAAGTTTGAACTGGTATCGCTTGACACGATCAGTTCAAGATATTCATCGTCATTGGTATTAGCTAAGGTTATCGATCTCTGACTACCGATATAGGGATCAGGCTGCATGGGCCAATTGTCATTCATAACGGTGCCGTCATGGTTATAGACAAATATTTTTGATCCCCGTAATCCGGCTGAACTAGTTCCTACAGCGATTTCTAACAGGCCGTCGTTATCAATATCACCTAAAGCCGGTGCTGAAGAAGTTAAATCGCTTGTGGGACAACCTGGCTGAGGAAATCCAGCCACTGGGTAAGCTCCGTAGTTATAAGGTTCAATATGGTAAACGTAAAGCAGGCCGTCTTCACCGCAAAAAGCAAATTCCTGACCAGGCAAATCTTGATCAATATCTCCAAAAGCAATCGGAGAGTTTGGGTTTTGGGTCAGAATTTTAAAAGGAACTCCCTCTATTACTAGGCGATCCTTTAGGGCGATCTCAGTTGCTGGTCCAACGCTATCTCTCTCTATAAAACTAAAAATGGCAGCATAAGCCGCTATTGATACTGCCATGACACTGATCACAGTTACTAATACTTTGGTCACTGAAAAGGTTTGGGTTTTCTGAATTGTTTTTTGTTCTAGTTTTTTGGTTGGTTGATTGTTCATTGTTTTTTAAATTAATATTTTTTAAAGTTAAAAAAGCACCACTAAAGATGCTCTTCGTTATATTAAATAATTTAACATACCAATAAATTTTTATTTTAGTTTTTAATTTCTATTTTTAGATGTCGTACTTGTATTTTTTCTTTCCCGATCGTCCGGTCAAAAAGGCCATAGCCACCACCGGTCCCACTATCCAAACAAAACGGGCCCATTCGCCGATAAGCAGTGCTTGAGTAAAAGATGAAAACTTGGATGCAATTATTTCCGGCGGCAGGAAGGTAAGGGTGACACTTAACAATAAACCTACGTGTAAAATACTAAAAAGAATCACCTGCCACCATTTTCCCTTTTCATCACCCGAGGCAATTGTCTTCAATAAACCGGAGCGTGATAACAGAAAAAATAGGGCAATAAATATTCCCAAGAATGTTGAGATTTTCAAAATTATTATATCATTAACCATGATCTTAGTTTCGATGTTAGGCAAAAACGGGGCAGTATTAACGATAGCCAAGGCCATATAAATACTGACTAAAATCACAATAATTCGATCTCGGCCCAATGACATTCCGTAAAGCAAGGCGGCTATCACAAAAAATAGCAAAATAAATAAATCCCAAGAGGGATTGGAAAAATCGAAATTAACTACATTTGAGTTGGTAGCTGTTTCTGTTGCAGCAGCTATTAAAGTAGAAAACATTGAAAAATCTTTATTATTCTTTTCTATCTACATTATAGCATAAAAAGTGAAATAATGCAAGTATTATCCAACCTCCCCTTCTCTTCCTTGACAGTGTAAAAACCAGTCTAAGTTGTTCCCCTCCTTATACAAGGAGGGGATAAGCGACTTTTGGTTTTTGTTTGACTCTGGGGATTTGGGGTGGTTAGTGTTAATTACTCTTCTTCTGCCAATTCTTCAAACAGCTTCTTTTCTTTCTTGGAAAGTCGTGAAGGTATCTTTATATCAATCTTAATCAAATGATCTCCCCTGCTTCTCATGCCCAATTTGGTTACTCCTTTACCGGATAGTTTGAATACTTTACCAGCCTGCGTACCAACTGGAATTTTCAAGGTCACTTCCCCGTCAATTGTTTCGACTGGTACTTTGGCTCCCAAAACGGCTTGCGATATAGTAATCTCTTTTTCCGTATGAATATCATAACCGTGACGGGCAAAGCGGGGATCAGGATTAACCTTAATAGTTAAATATAAATCACCGGCTTGCCCGGACGAAGTGGCTTCCCCTTCTCCGGCCAATCTGATGGTTTGGCTGTTATCAATACCGGCTGGAATTTTTACTTTGATTCTTTTTTCATCTTTAATTACCCCTTGTCCTCTGCACTTTTTGCATTTTTGCGAATAAGATTTTCCTTCACCACGGCATTCCGGACAAGCCCTTACCGTTTGAAAAGCTCCCAAGAAAGTTTGTTGGACTTGAGCTACCTGGCCAGAACCGCCACAGGTCTTACAAGTTTCAATTTTTGATCCGGGTTCAGCTTTGTTACCATGACACTTTGGGCAAAT
Source organism: Pirellulales bacterium (assembly GCA_048633705.1). Classification (GTDB taxonomy): domain Bacteria; phylum Patescibacteriota; class Patescibacteriia; order JBDRGY01; family JBDRGY01; genus JBDRGY01. Next base: position 5,040 of record JAIWBS010000011.1, on the reverse strand, counting down.
AATATCTTTATATAAATCTAAAACCTTCTCCGCTCCAAATACTGCCTCGTTAAAATCAACTGTGATATCAGCTGCAATGTCCCGACCTCCTGCTTTTCTCCTTCTTTTTCCCCCTCCTCCAAAACCAAACATGTCACCGAAGATATCGCCTAAATCCTCAAAATTTATATTTTCCGTGCGAAATCCGGATTGAGCTCCTGACCCGCCAAAACCGCCAGAAGGACCAGTCGAACCACGAGTAGAATCCTGCCAAGAAAAACCTCCAGCCCCGGATCGCCCGGCATCTTCAAAAGTGGTGCCGAATTGATCATATTGCTGCCTTTTTTCTTTATTGCTCAAAGTTTGATAAGCCCCGTTGATTTCTTTGAACTTAGCTTCATCCCCTCCTCCTTTATCAGGATGGTATTTGTGAGCCAGCTTACGAAAAGCCGTTTTGATCTCCGCTTGGGAAGCGGATTTCTCGACGCCTAAAATTTGGTAATAGTCTTTTGCCATATATTAAAGAAGTGAGGTGGTCCCCGGCAAATGCAGAGAACCACCTCTTATTTATTGTCAGCCCGACTAAATGAGCCGGATCGTTCGCACGCGAGAGTTGGACTTGATCGGTTCAACCGGTTTATCGCTGGGAGGTAGACAGCTCAGGCACTGTCCGCGCTTTATCTTGTTCATGGTACCAATGACTGTTCGGCCGCCAGCAAATCTGACTGAGACCTGGCACCGGCCAGGATCCAGAATGGAAACGCGGTGCTCGGCACGGCCACCGGTAATCACCGAAAAGGCGGTACCGGGATTCCACTTGTCGATCTCAACCTGCTCAATGAGCTTTTTGGCCATTATCTCCTCCGTCATGTCTGGACTTAGTTGGCCTTTGGGTCTATTTCCCTCCCCCTTTCTGACCCAATCAATTGACAATAGCTGACAAGGTAATAGGTTATCAAAGATTAGTTACTTAGTCAACTCCTAAGCTTATCGTGACAACTTCTTTCTGCTCTTTCTTTACTTTTATGAAATTGGATTTTAATAATATGGAAAAAATCAGCCATTGGAAAACTCTGGCTAAAATAATATACAAAGGAGTAAGTAATCTTAAAACTAAAAATAGAGAAATGGCCAAAACCGGTGAGATAAATTTGGTATAGGGCGTTACTACTTTGCCTACGGCTCCTTCCACCAACTTCCGCAGAACCTCGCTCATTGGATCAGTACCCTCTGCCTCTATATCAAATTGTTCAATAAATTGCTGGCGCAACTGGATTACTGCTTCTCTTTTTACTTCTTCCTCGGCCTCTTGGAATTCTTCAGTTTCTTTGATTTCATCAATAAATTCTTCAGAGATTATTCCCTCGCCCAAGAATTGAGGAATTGTTTCAAAGGCCTTTTGGATTTCTAAATTGCCCAGCCAATCGTCAAAACTCATCTCCGGGTCATAGCCTTCAACGCGATCTTCCATTATTCTATTTAAAACTTGGGTACCGTTTTGGACAATACTGGTTTCCAAAGTTCTGCCCTCTTTGTCCTCACCGGAGACAGCCACATAATAAACCAAAGCCACTGCCACCAGCAAAACCAGAACCATTATGGACTGACCAAAGTAGGTGCTGCGAGTAATGGAAAATTTGAATCTCGCCTCTGTTTCCTCTCGACAAGATCTTTGATAAAACCAAAGTATCAAAAAACTGCTGATTACGATGAATAGAGAATAGTTGCCATGGATAAAAAAAGTTAATGGAGTTAAGGCAGTTAAAGCCAGCATCAGATAAATCACCCATCTAGTACGAGCCAAGGTAGAAAATAAACCAATAAACGTCAGCAGTAGACTAAAAGAGATTAAGGCGTAGATTAGTGATCCCCAACCAACCAGAGTCAAAGTGTCATAAGCAAATCTCATCTCCAGAGCCTCGTGAACGGAAAACCAAAAGAATATCCCCACTAAAACCATCATGATACCCAGAGCTATTTCCCTGACTAATTTCTTATTTTTCATAACCTAATTCTATCTTAAATTGACTGTTTTTTCAATCTAAGCTGTTTTAAACCCAATCTCCCCTGATGGTGCTTTGGCTTCCTCAATTTTTCCGAATTGTTTCTCGTACTTTTTCAGGTTCTCGGACAAAGCGGAAATTATTCGTTTTAAATGACCGGGGGTCAGAATTATCCTTGCCCCAACTATACCGGATTTTTGCCAAGGATAAACATTGATATAATCCAAGACAAATTCCTCCTTGGAATGGGCCACTGCCATCATATTGGCGTGGAAACCCTTTAATACGTCGTCAGGGATTTTAATCTGGATTTGCTGCTGTTGTTGTGGTGGATTTTGACCGTTCATTTGTTTATTCCTTTCATACTTTATATGATAATTGCTAAGATTAGCTGTTTATGATACTCTAATAATAATTACTGGGGAAAATGTAGTACTTTTGAGCCTGTTTTTGGGGGTTATTCCCCAAAACTACCATGGGAGGCGCCCTATGTGCATAGGCAGGTTGAAATCTGGTTCTAGACTAGAACTCTTCGATACTGCCAGAAAGAAACTGGTTTCTCGGGACCGTTCTCTGATTTTGGCTGACGTCTCAGCCAGTGGAGATAACACCTTCGTCAGGGTCACAGAAGGGGGGCGTCCCCGGTCAATGAAGGTGCTGAGAAACGCCACTCTCTGGGATCACGGCAGTCGTCAGATCCGTTGCGTACATCCGGACACCGGCGATATGGTGCCCATGACCCATGATCTCCTGATCGAGCTTGGCTGTTTTGAAGGCAGCTAAGATGCCCTTTCATCTTTGCCCTGTCAAGCTTAGCTTGGCAGGGCCTTTTTTTAATTAACTGCTCTCTTGACTTATTATAACCTTTTTAATAAGATAAGGTAATTCGTTCATTTTAGACAACAAACAAGGAGCAACTGATGGCTTTCTATCCCGAAGAAGGAGATCACCTGCAGCGGATCAGTTCTGACGGTGACGAGAAATATCTCGGTCGGTTGTTGATTTTGGGGGAGGCTGGAAATAATCATTCCGTTTGGATCGTCAACCCCGGGCCTGGTTTCAAGATAGAACATTTATTGGTTCAGCCGGACGGCTTTTTGTTGGATTATTCAGAAGATCGGATCGAATACCGGCTGCCAACTGACAACATATGGCGAAAGGCAACTGACTCGAGGAAAGAGGGGTAAAAGATGCCAACCACCTGTGCCCTGGAAAAGGGAACCAAAATCGTTGTCGCCTTCCCAGGCGACAAGAGCGACGTGATCCTGGAAGGTGAATTTCAGTTAGCTGAAGATAGAGGATGTCACGTCATTGTCACTATCCTGGTTGACGGTAAGACCAGGAAATTCCTGGCTCTGGTAGACGGCCAGGTACCCAACGGTCCCACCTACTACCAGCTTTACCGCCAGGAAGGTGACCAGTTGGTTGCTCATGCCTTCATCGACGACTAGCCGAGCTGAAAGGAGTCACTAGATGATCGATCGTAAGGTCCTGCTCGGACGGATGGCTCGTCTGGTTGACAAGTCCAAACCAGGAACCAGCGACAAAGGTGTGTCTACCCGTCTGATTGTCCTCAAGGGCAAGGTAGTAACTGCAGAGAGCAATCTGATGGTTTATCGGTAATCATTGAGGGAAAAACGACTGGTAACGTCATTATTGACGACCAGAGTGTGAATATCTATAACGACGATCAGATCCTGGAGATTGAGATCAATACGGAGGTACCCGGTGCTGTCAGCTGGGAATCAGCGGCCAAGTTTGCCGCTCGCGCTGCAGCCCAGGTCTCCTGACCAGCTCTTTGTTTCATACCCTGCATCCTCCCGCGTCCGCGGGATGGTGCAGGGTTTTTCTATTGACCCCGTCACTCGCGGAACCCAGTCATCCGAGGATGACAGGGATTGACAGGGTTGACTAATAAGACAATTTATAATAAAATAATAAACCCGTACCTTAATAAAACTAAGACGATTCGCAAGTAACCCTGACCGGAAGGAGTAGAAATAGTGCTGGATTTACAGACTGGCGACACTATCAAGGTAGAACTGAGAGAGGGAGCTCGACCCAGAGGCCAAACAGCCAGTAAGACTCTGCCTCAAGCCAAGGTTCAAAAAATCCAACCGTGCAACGGAAACGGTCAAGACTTACAGATGATAAGCACGGACCCCGGAATCAGGATAGTTACCCAAAAAGGCACCCTGCTTTCGATGCCTGATTACCTGGTAATGCGTCTGGATTTGGACGGCCAATGGCGATTAGCGACCGAACCAAGACAGTGAGAGGAGCAACCGGATGTCAACCGTCAATTCGGTGAAAAAGGGTGACCCTGTCCAGATTGCCAATTCACAGGTCCCCCGGGAAGAAAGAGAAAGGACCAATCGTGGCCTGATCGCCCGTGGACCCATCAAATGGTTATGCGTTCATCAAACCCACCTCAGCATAATTGTAGAGGGCGATCCGCCGACGGCCACAATCATGAACCTTGATGGAACGTCTGAATATGAAGACGGTCTGTACCAACTTTTTCTGGAAGCTGGTGATGAGTTGATACCGGTCGACTTCACTCTTCAGTCCGGGACTCCCTCCTAGTCATCGTTCTTTGCCCTGCATCGTTCCGCGTCCGCGGGATGGTGCAGGGTTTTTCATTTATTTCTAACTATGATTTGACTAACCTAATGGTAATTACTAGAATTAAAGCATAGGATCACGTCATTCTAACCAGGAGGTGAATATGCCCGAATTGTTCTTCCGACCAGGAGAAGAGGTTCTGGAAAGATACACTCGTGGTTCCTGTCATGTTCTGGGCAAAGTAACGTCCACTGAAGAAGCTGGCCCAGGAATAACCAGAGTGATTTATCTACGGCCTTGTCCCAAAGGCAGTGTCGCTACCAGTGACATTCTAGTCCGCCAATCCGATTCCTGTGAGGTGGACTGTCCTCCCATCCGCATCGAGCACCATTGCCCAGGCGGATCCTGGGTCTCCGGCAATCAGCCGGCCCACTAGCTTTTGCTCCTTCCTTCGCCCTGCATCGTCCCGCGTCCGCGGGATGGTGCAGGGTTT
>JAIWBS010000010.1:0-3483 GCA_048633705.1 Pirellulales bacterium | reverse complement strand
GGCCGGATGGAGGCTTTGAACAATTTTTACGGGGCGCGCCGGAGCTGGATTGTCATTAATGGGGAACAGACAGTTGACGAGGTTAATCAAGAAGTTCTGGCAAAATTAGAAAAATTGGGTAAAAATTAAGATGATTGATATAAAAACGGCCAAGGAAATTGAGATAATGAAACAGGGCGGGACTATTCTGTCTTCAGTTCTTAAGGCAGTTGCCAGGAATATTAAAGCAGGAGTTTCCGCTTATCAACTGGACCAGTTAGCCAATAATCTAATCGAGAAAGCCGGAGCTGATCCTTCCTTTTTGGGCCATGAAGGTTATCCGGCCTCACTTTGTGTTTCGCTGAATGAAGAGGTTGTCCACGGTTTACCCAAAAAAGATAAGGTTATCAAATCAGGTGATGTTGTAAAAATCGACTTGGGGGTAAAATACAAAGGTTTATATACTGACATGGCTATGACTGTACCAGTTGGTCAGATTGATAAAAAAACTAAAGAGTTGATTAAGGTAACAAAAAAATCTTTGGACAAGGCAATCAAAATTATCAAACCGGGGATTCAAGTTGGTGATATTTCCTCTGTCATCCAGCAATATGTGGAAAGCCAAGGTTTTTTTGTGGTAACCAAATTGGTCGGCCACGGAGTGGGCCGGGCTGTTCACGAGGAGCCCCGTGTTCCCAATTACGGCGAGGCGGGCACCGGACCGGTGTTAGAAACAGGCGCCTGTATTGCCATAGAGCCAATGGTCATAATCGGCGGCTCAGATGTTGTCGTATCAGAAGACGGTTGGACTTACAAATCAGCTGACGATAGCACGACCGCCCATTTTGAAAAAACCGTAGCAATCGTTAAATCAGGACATCTAGTTTTAACTTAATCATATGGGAAAATATTTAGGTATAGATCATGGTGATAGAAGAATTGGCTTGGCTATTTCCAATGAAGACAAGAATTTTGTTTTTCCCAGAGACAATATTGAGAATGATAAAACAACCATTATCTACCTGAAGGATTTGGTAATATCCGAGGATATCGAAAAGATAGTCGTCGGTCTGCCCATAAGTTTGAAGGGTGAAGATACAGGTCAAACCAAAAAAGTAAGAGCTTTCATTGAACAACTAAGAAATCAATTAACCATTGAAATTGTCGAGGAGGATGAAAGGTTTAGCACCCAAGCAGCCGGTCATCTTTTGGGAAAAATTAATAAGAAAGCCCGGAAGAAAAAAATTGATCAAAGTTCAGCCATTGTGATTTTGCAAGATTATATAAATAAACATGCTTAGTTTTTCCCAATACATTTTACCTTTTTGTATAGCGGTCATAATTTCTGCGATATTAACTATAGTGGTTAAAAAAATCAGCCAAAGGTTTAATATTGTTGATGACCCAAAAGATTATCCGGACAGAAAGATACAAACCAAACCAATACCGCTGCTGGGAGGTTTGAGTATTTACTTAACCTTTTTGATAGTAGTTTTGGTTTACGCTTTAGGTACCGACCGGCTATTCGGAGGTTACTTTTTGCCTAAGCATTTAATAGGAATATTATTGGGAGGATTTTTCCTGATGCTGGGCGGATTTCTAGATGACAAATATCATTTAAAACCTGCTAAACAGATTATCTGGCCGATCCTGGCCAGCTTGACCGTTGTCGGAGCCGGGATCGGTATCAGTTATATTACCAACCCTTTGGGCGGCACTCTTTATTTGGATCAGATTAAAATAAAGCTTTTTTCGATTGCAGAGACACCGTACTATTTTATTCTTTGGGCTGATATTTTTGCTTTGGTGTGGTTGATGGGCATGTCTTACACTACTAAGTTTTTGGACGGTTTGGACGGGTTGGTAGCCGGAATTACCACTATTGGAGCTTTTGTAATATTTTTTCTTAGCCTCAACCGGGATGTGGCCCAGCCGGAAACAGCTTTACTGGCGATTATTTTAGCCGGATCAGTTTTGGGCTTTCTGTTTTTTAATTGGCACCGGGCAAAAATATTTTTAGGGGAAGGCGGTTCATTGTTTTGCGGTTTTATGTTGGGAGTATTAGCCATTATTTCCGGAGCTAAAATTGCTACCGCCCTGTTAATTATGGGTATTCCGATTTTGGATGTCATCTGGGTTATTGTCCGCCGGTTATTTTTCCAAAGAAAATCCCCCTTTTTCGGAGACAAAAAACATCTACATTTCCGGCTGCTGGACGCCGGACTGTCCCATCGAGGGTCAGTATTGTTATTATATTTTTTCACAATATTATTCGGTATTTCAGCCCTGCTTTTAAGCGGAAAAGAGAAGTTATATTCTCTCTTAATCTTAGGTTTAGTTATGTTGATTATGGCTATAATTCTGACAGTGGCTTATCGTCGGAAAAATGTTACTTAATAATCACTTGAATCCACCTCGAGCGAAGTCGAGAGGTCTCCTTTGACATTATGCTGAATGGAGATTTCTCCACTCCCTTGTCCAGCTCTGCTGGGACGGGTCGGTCGAAATGGTTTCCTATTTATTGACATAGTTTAATAATTACGTTAAACTGTTAATTACATAATAATTTGCGAATAAATATGGCAGAAGCAGTAATCAAAACCGGAGGCAAGCAATATTTGGTCAAAAAAGGGGATGTGCTTAATATTGAAAAAATCGATAAAAAAGAAGGGGCAGAATTAAACTTTAAGGACATTTTCTTGGTAAGTGACTCCAAAGGAATTAAGGTGGGAAAGCCCAGAGTAACTGGTGCTAAAGTGACCGGCAAGGTATTAAAACAGGAAAAAGCTAAAAAGATCACCATTATTAAATATAAACGAAAAACCCGTTATAGAAAGAAACAAGGACACAGACAATTGCAGACCAAGATAAAAATTACAGCTGTAGGTTAGAGGGTAAACAAAAAAAGACTCCGGTAAACTCGGGTCTTTTTTAATTAATTTAAACCGGTAATCGCCCTTTTAAAGCATTGGTCAAAGTTATCTCATCCGCGTATTCAATTGACGAACCGGTAGGCAAGCCTTGAGCCAGCCGGGTTATTCTGACTTTGGATTTATTTAATAATTTAACTAGATACAAAACGGTCGATTCACCTTCGATGCTCGGATCGAGGGCAATAATGATTTCTTTAATCCCGTCATTTTTGATTCTATCTATCAGCTGTTTGATTTTCAGATTTTTTGGCCCGATTCCCTCAACCGCATTAATAACTCCTCCTAAAATATGATAAGTTCCTCGGTATTCTCCGGTTTTTTCCAGGGCCATGACATCAGGACTGTTAGCTACGATACAAATGGTAGTCTGGTCTCTCAGTCTATCTTTGCAGATCGGGCAGGGATCTGATTCCGTGTAATTTTGGCATTGGGAACAGACAGTAATCCGGTCCTTCAAATGCTCTACCGCTTGACCCATTTTTTCCAGTTCTGATTTAGGCTGGGACAATAAATAAAAAACGAACTTCTCAGCTGTTTTTGGGCCGATACCAGGAAGTTTATTGAATTCGTC
>JAIWBS010000009.1:0-12176 GCA_048633705.1 Pirellulales bacterium | reverse complement strand
GGTATACCATTTACCATCTTTTTCACTCTGAATAACGTAAGTATAAACCACGCATTCTTCTTTAAAAACCAAAGCCAATCACTAACAAGATCGCCTTGGCCAAATTTCCGGAAGTTTGTTTTGATTTATGTTCGCTTTTCATAAAATTATAAAAGACCTACAAAAGGTCTAATTTTCTCCGATTAATTTATTAATCATCTATCCGTACTTTACTGCAAGATTAATATATTTCTTACTACTATTATACACTAAATTTAACTTTTTGTCAAAAGGATATTTATGAATTTAGAAAAATTAAACGCCTGCTTTGGCTCTGATTTTTTTGATCACCTCTTCCAGGGTAATATCTATACTCCTATAATCTATCCACTTCAATTATCCTGATCTGTGGTCCTCCGTCAGCCATAGGCGACATAACCACTTCATCAATATCATCCCCGTCTACATCACCGGAGGCAACATTGACTCCTGATAGAAAAGAAGTGTTATAGGCGTAAAATTCTTGGCGGATAAGACCAGAACCGTCATTATCAAATACCCTAACCAGAGGAGTGGCTTGATCACCTACTCCGGTTATTATTTCATCCTCTCCATCACCATCTATATCACCTCCCGTTACTGACACTCCTCCCTTGTAGTCAGGATCATAGGCGTAAAAACCCGGATTAAGCTGTCGGATTTCATTAGGCCTGATTTGGAAAGTCTGAATGTGAGGTGAACCGGTTGCCGGGCCGGTTAGGATTTCCATCTTACCATCGCCGTCTAGATCCAAAACTGCCGGTCTGATGCCATAACGGAAAGTATGCTGATCATAAGCAAAGAAAGAAGCTAACAATTCCCCATCACCATTGTGAACAGTAACATGCGGTCCTCCACCCGGCCCTGCTGTAACAATAATTTCGTCTTTACCATCACCATTAATATCTCCACAGGCTACAAAAGCTCCACCTAAAAACTGCCCGTCCAAAGCCATAAAACCGGGATTTAATCGATTACCATCACCGTCAAAAGTCTGGATATGGGGACGACCACCCGGACCAGGAGCGGTAATTATTTCGTTCCTGCCATCGCCGTTTAAATCTCCCACCGCTACCCTGATACCCGACCTTAAATGTTCTGCGTATGCAAAAAATGTAGTTTTATCATTGCCTTCCAAATCAAATACTCGAACTTGAGGTCCCAGCCCTTCTCCGGTTCCGGTCACAATTTCTTCCCGATTATCATCCCTCACATTGCCAACTGCCACGTAATAACCACCGCGAATTGATTCGGCATAAGCGTAAAAACTAGTACCCTCAGCTACAGTTATTTCCTCATTACTTACCGTTCCCGGCAAAGCAAAGTGTTCGTCCGGAACACTGCCCAGATTATCAGAAATTCCGATTCCCTTGGACAAGGTGGCTGACTGACCATCCAAATTAGTTACTTTGACATCATAATAACCGGCTGCCATTTGATCCAGTGGCAATTCGGCAACTAATTCTGTACTGGAAACTACATAAGTCTCCTCTGCCCGATAATTGTAAAACTGGGTAATTGCTCCATGACGGAAATTGGTACCTAAAATCCTCACCCGCAAACCAGTACCGTCGTCCCATTTGGGTTCCACAAAATCCGGATCAACAGAGGTTACTGTTGGAGCCGGTTCAGTATAAGGAATCTCGCCAGTGATATCCACCTGGCGAATCAAATCATTCCAGGAGTCTATTACGTAAACTGTGTCATTGGCGGTATCTGGGGCAATTCCTTCCAAATTATTGAACTCTGCTTCCTCCTTGGCCCCGTTAGCAAAACCCCGATCGCCTGAACCTGCTACCAATCTGGTGTCGCCGGTAATCGGATTTACTACTCGAATCCGGTGTGAACCCACTTCGGTCACGTACAGATTACCGTCAGCTCCCATCTTAATATATTCTGGGTAGGAAAATACGGCATCCGTACCGATAGCGTCTCGATAGCCAGCTGTTCCGTTGCCAGCCAAAGTAGTTACCACCCCGGTCGTGGTATTAATTGTTCTAATCCGGTGATTATCCCGATCAGCCACGTATAAATAATCTCCAGATTGATCAATGGCTATACCATAAGGTGTGTGAAAACTGGCAGCCAATCCTGTGCCATCTTTATAGGCAGCACTACCCGAGCCAGCTACCAATGAAGTCTGGCCGTCGATAATACTGACCTTACGAATTCGCTGATTATTGGTATCAGCCACATATAAATAGCTATTATCGGGAGAGATAACAATTCCGGCGGGGTTGTCAAAATAGGCACAACCTGATTGTTTGGTAAATGTCTCGTCTTTATCTTTGACCGAAACACATTTTTTCCCTTCTTGGTAGCCGTGTGTCTGCTGCCCAGTGGTGTTTATTCGTCCTGCCCCGGAAATCAGATATGTTTGGTAATCAGGATCAGATAAATCAACTTTACGAATACGGTTATTCCAACGGTCGACTAGATACAAGGAGGTACCGGCATTATTAATAGTAATAGAAGCAATGGTACTAAAGCGAGACTCTACTCCGATACCACCCGAGGCTCCCATTGGCAAACCTTCTCGATAATTATCAACCGAGGAGCCAGTTATGTAAGATGTATTACCAGTCGCTTTAACTATTTTTCTAATTTTATTATTATCAGCCAAATAAAAAGTTGATCCGTCTTTAGTCATAACCATATCATGCGGCCGGCCAAAAAGCGGATTAGTGCCATTGCGGTAGCCAAATCGCTCATAACCGGCAAATAGTTCATTGTCACCATCGTCCAGTAAATTGAATTTATGAATTGTCCCGATCCCTGAATTGCATAAATAGATGTATCCGTCATAAACTTTGATTCCGGTACCGAAATTGATTGACAGCATATTACTGTCATCGGCGTACAAACTGGTTTCGCCGGTACTAGTGTCAATCTTTCTGATCAAGTCGTCATAACCATCCCCATCGGCTACATAAAGATATCCATCGTAAAGAGTAACCCCCCAGATGTTTTGAAACTTGGCTGCCGTGCCAATTCCCTCTTGATATCCTTCGGTTCCAGAGCCGGCTAAAACAGCCACTGCCCCGGTTCCGGTGTCTACAGTCAAAACTCGATAACTACCAGCATCAGCTACGTATAAAAGTGTACCGCCACTGGAGATGTCAATTTTTTTGGGAGAACTTAATCCCGAACCGGCTAAAGTAGCCACCGAGCCTCCAGAAGTTGATACTGTTTTTATGGCATCATTGCCGGTATCAGCGATGAAAACGGTTGAACCGTAAACCACCAAACCCTCTGGCCCGGATAAACCTGAGCTAACTAAAGTAGTTACTGTTCCCCCTGATATTTTTCTAATAACGTTATTACCCGTATCCGCTACATAAACATTACCGGATCCGTCTAGGGCCACTCCCCTGGGCAAAGAAAATTCAGCTGATAAAGCTACACCATTAGTCAAACCATTAGAACCGGTACCGGCCAAAGTGGAAATAGTGCCTGATGAATTAATTTTCCGGATAACATTATTATAGGTATCAGCCACAAAAAAATTACCTGAAGAATCCACTGCAATGTCCTCTGGAAAATCTAAATAGGCATCCAGGGCTGGACCACCATCGCCGCCATATATATGACCGAGATAAGTCGTCACATCACCGTAAGTAGCTTGGACTATACTTTTTGGAACAAAAAAACCGCCTATGAGGACGATTACGACCATTAAACTGAATACTTTCTTCATAAACCTTAAATTATTAATGGTAAATCGGATATTATTAATTATAACCGAAAATTGCACAGCTGTCATTGAAATAAATTTGCTCTAATCCCAAATCATCTTGATGAACTAAAACATAATCCTCGTCAACTAAATCAGTCAAATAAAGAATATAATTAATGCCTTTATCGCTCAAGAATTGCCTTTTGGCAGTGATTGTCCCCTGACTACTGATAAACCATTTGAATTCTTCAATTTTATGCTCTCTATCTTTAGTTTGATCAGTATGTCCTGAATAAACTGTCTGACCAGATAAACCCGGAACAATATTAGAAATACTAGGATTAGTCAAAACTACTCCTTTTTCTTGATCCGCCAGCCACTCGATCGCCGTGATATAATCCTGGTTCCAATAATAAGGAGCAGTCAGGGAGTCGAAAGAATAGGTGTCGTTTAACATTATCTTGATGTTGGTAAAGGATAAGACAATAATTAAACCAATAACAAATTTGCGGGATAATTTAAATTTCTTGGCCAGCCCGAAAAGACCGATCACCGCCAAAATAACAATGGGGATATGCAACCCTAAAGCAAACTTTCTTTGGAAATGAAGAAAAGGTTGCCAAATCAAAATTAAAGTGGTAATCAACCAAGCCATAACCAAAGAGAATTTGTCTTCTTTAACTGAAAACTTTTTGATACTAAACAAGGCCAGTACTATCAACAAACCGTAACCCGATAAATAAGCCCAGAAAGAAGGAGAAAGTCTGACATTAGCTTCGTGCCAGCTATGCAAAGCCGGATTTTTGATAAAGGCGAAAATGGTAATAAATAATCCTGGCAAGCTAATCAAAATAACAAAAATAGCCGTTTTCAATTTAGGCCAAAAATCTCGACTGTAAAGGAATAAAAAAGTCATCAAAAAAACCACAGTAATCATTACGGTTATAGAATCAAAAGGATGAATCAAATGTAAAAATAACAAAGACAAACCAGAAAAACCAATAAATCTCTTTTGATTCTCCTTAAAAGAGCGTAGTAAAAAATAAAAAGTTGTAAGTATCAATATTAAAGAAATTAAATTGAGAGGGGATTCATAAAGATTTAAAAAGGTAATGGACTCGGTCATGAATTTATCAGTCGATAAACTGTAATTGCCAAATAACCAACCCAAACCAGAACTCAAGGCCAAAACAGCCAAAGCAATTTTCCTTTTTCTAACTTCATTAAAAAACAGAGCCAAAAATTTATAGGCCACCAATAAAAAAATTATCCCTAAAATAAACCGGGATAAATGAAAAAAGGCAATATTGGATAAATTGGTCAATCGGGCCAACCAACCCATCACCAGAAAAAACGGCAAGAAAATCACTCTGGGCTGTGCTTCAGTTGTGTATAATATCTTGAATAGCCAGTTACCTTCTCTGGCTTGCTGCATCCAAGCCAGATAAGAATAAGTATCGCCAGAATTTAAGCGGTGCACCCCGGAAAAATACAAATTGTCCGGCTTGATTAACATTCCATAAATATAAGGAACCACTGTTACCAACATCACCAAACAGGCAAAAATCAAAACCCAAAGCCATTCCTTTTTGGTAATTACCTTCATGCCCTTATTATAGCAATTTTGTCACTTTTTAGAAAAAGAAGAGGCCCCAGCAAGCGATGCTCGCTGGGGCCGTGAAGTCATGCGGGAGAAACCCCACATGTGTTCTGAGTGCTCGTACGACCACGAGACTTCTCCAACAACGGCAGCAACTGGCTCTCTACCGGGCGCTCTCTGAGAATCCAGAGCTCACCCCAGACAAAACCTAGATTGTTGCCATCATTGTAGCCGTTTTCAGACTCGTTGCCGCAGAGTACGATGTTGCCCTCATCTGTACCCAGCCATTCCAGCCAGTCCTTGGCTAAGATGGGAAACAGCTTGTCTCCTCCCACCAAGAAACAGTCTGGATGACTGGGCTCCCAGTAAGGGTTGTGCTTGAGGCTATAGAGCCCTTTTCGCGGCATGTCGTAGGCAAACGGCGTACCAATCCAACACATCAAGCCGCCGACATTCCATTTCCGGGAAGTACACATTCTGTTGTCACCGTACTCCCAGGATGGCTCTCCTTGAATACCAACCACCGGACGGCCTGTCTTCTCGTCACCGACACACCACCAGCCCTGCCAATTGCGTAGCAGGCACCAGTACCCCTCATCCTCGGCAGTGAAGGTGATCTTACTAACACCTACACCACCCTCGATCAGTCCGACCTTAACGTCGTAAGCCCGAACTACAGAGGGAAATTGGGCCAAACGCTCAGGGTCGGTAATGGGGTAACATTCGTGCTCGAAGACGGTTTCCAGCTCGTCATGACTCGGCGTTCGATCTGGATTGGTTCTTGCCAGACCAATCGGCAGAACTAGCAACAAGGCAACGAAAGCAAACCAGACTGGGTAGTTCAGCTCTGACAACTTCCAGAACCCAATGCCCACAATCAGCAAACCCAGACATACGAAGAATATTACTGGTTCCCCTTTGGCCATCAACAGTAACCGATCCGGCTTGATAACAGCCACTAAGATGCCGATAGCCATAACCAGGAACAAGATTGCTAGCAACAGTTTGCTCGGCAACCCGGTATTCTTCAGGATTCCTTTCTTGGCCAGAATGACCAATACTACGATCAACACGATCAGAGCGATAACCGCCCAGAGCCAGTTAAACTGGAGACCCTGAACTGCTCCAACCTCAGCTTTCACCGTCTCAGCCGGCCGACTGAAGTCAACGTTGGACAAAAGCCAGAGAGCCAGGAAGCCAGCCATCGCGATCCAAATCCACTTAACCTTCATGGCGCCCTCCTTTCCGGCTTACTGCCCGGCAGCAGCACCAGCCGCAGCAGGTCCGTTCTCAGCCTCGTTGCCTCCGGGTAGAGTTTCGTGCATGACACGGTAAACCACACTACGCAGAGCTGCCTCGTCCAACTGAACACCAGGCACTCTCTGGGAGGCAAAGACGACCGTACTCTCGTCAGCTGCTCCTGTCTTGATGGCCGCGTTGTAGTCGAGCGTGCCAAGGTAATCAGCCGCCCGCTCAGCCAGATGACGTCTATCCTCGGCTGAAAGCTGGGCCAATTCTGTATTAGAACCAGCCATCTGCAGGATAGCCTGCTCCAGCCGCTTGGCATCAGCTTTCGCCAGCATCTTTCGACGCTTGGCCTCTGCCTTACCGCTCTCTTCGATGTCGTAGACCCTGGCATCGGTCCCCTTCATGGCAGCTCGCTTCTTACCTTCAGCCTCCGCAATATCACCAGCTGCCAGGGCTTTCTTGATTTGTCCAGCCGCCAGAGCATCGGAGAACCGACTAGTCAGGCCTTTGTACTCAGCCTGTTTCAACTTATAGCCGAAGCGATGAACGAAATCGAGGGCCTCTTTCTTGAAGTACGTTTCGACACTGGCTTCCAGCTCTTTCTGGCTACTAGGAACATCTTTGACTTTCTTACTGCCAGCAAAATCTGCCAGAGCCGACCGCAGTGACTGGTCAATATGCATCTCGATGTCACCTTCGAAACCGTAGAGAGCTGCTACGATTCCCTGTTCAGTCCAGACTACCTCATACTTCATGGCCATCTGAACCTTGAAGGGAACCATGTCCTCATCGTGAACATCCTCAGGTTCCATGTCTATGGTAACCATCCGAGAAGTCACGAAATGAGGCACCGCTCTGGTTACTTTCTTGCCGTCGGTATCTTCGGCAGTACCTAGCTTGGTGCTTAGTCTCTCCCAACGCCAGAGGAAAACCAGTCCTTCTAGAGCGATGGCTACCGGACGGCCCAGAAACTCGATGCCTCGGGCTCTCCGCTGCTCGACTCGCTGCGGCTTGATCAGAAGAGCCAGGCCGAGCTCCAGCAATCCGGCCTTAGCCAGACCCTGGGCGAAACCCTGCCAGCTCCAACCGGAATCTCCGAAACCGCTAGTAAGCGACCAGATGACAACAACCGCTATCAACTGGATAACCAGTGGAAAGAGTAACCAGCTGTTCTTTCGGATCTTGATGTCCGGTACACTCTCGTAAACCGGACTTTGCGTGGCGTTACCGCCCTGACTAGACGATTCAGCCTCTCCTTCAGTAATCGGCTTCAGCTCGTCGATGCGCGCATCCACTGTCTTGTGGGCTATCTCTCTGGCCACCTGAGTAGCTGATCTGGTGATTGCCTCGATAACCTTCTTGTGAAAAACAACCGCCAGCACGATGACAGCAACGACGATACAGATCCACACTATGGGCCAATACATTCTCATCACCTCCGTGTTTGATGGCCATTGGTTATACTGCTTGTTTAGCACTCAGAACTTGTCAATGTACACTATATTCCATCCTAAAAAGGACAGATCGTCCCAAGAGACAATACTCCTAGGATGACGGGTGATATTATCACATATCTGTGAATTTGTCAACCTTATAACTAATGCAGCCTTATTTTAAACCCATAAACAAAAAAATTCCACTAAATGGAGTTTTTAATTATTCTAATTACTAATTACCGATCTCTAATCTCCTTTTTCTCACCAACAACCAAACACCCAATACGACCAACAAAACGCTAATATACTGCGAGGGGGTAAATCCTCCAATTCTGGGATCAGACATCGGTAAATCCTGGGCTCGGAACATATCGATAATAAACCGGGTCACCCCGTACCAAATCATAAACACCGAAGAAACCAGCCCGGTAAAATTGAATTTGGCTTTTCTGATATAGAATAAACAGAAAAATATAATCAGGTTAGCTATCATACTATACATGGCGGTTTCGTGCCGCAATGCCCCTTGGTATTCTATGCCCCAGGGAAAGCTAGTTACTGTGCCTAGATGATCGTGAATCATGAAACAACCGATCCGGCCGATAAACAAGCCCAAGGGTAAAACAAAAAGCACTGCATCGGCGTACGGTCCAAATTTTAGTTTCTTTTTCTTGATAAAAAGCCAAGCAGCCAAGCTTCCCAGTGCCACCCCTCCATACAAAGCCATGCCCCCTTCCCAAACTTTAAAAATATCAACCAGATTATTTTGGAACTTGCTCCACTCGTTTATCACGTAAAAAAGCCGGCTGCCGATTATCGCCCCGATAATAATCCAGACCGCCAAGTCCAGAACAATCTTACTATCCAGCTCTTTTCTTTTTAGTTCAAAATAAGCAACGATGATGCTGACCAAAAAAGCTAAAGAAACCAAAAGACCCCAGACTTGAATAGTCAAGGGTCCTATAGATATATCTGTAAATTGCCACCAGGGCATTAGAGTTCGCCTTGAATCACCGTTACGAAAGAATCGTAGGGTACTGCTCCGGAAATCAGAGTACCGTTGATAAAGGTACCAGGAGTACCTTCTACGCCAGCCGCAATCCCTTCCTGCATATCTGATTGGACTTTGGAAGCGTAGGTGCCGTCATCCAGACAGGAATCGAATTGACCGGTATTTAAACCCAGATCTTTGGCCAACTCTTTATATTTCTCTACACTCAATTCTTTGTTAGCGGCTGCTTCGTATAGTTTGTCATGCATTTCCCAAAACTTACCTTGCTCACCGGCACATTCTGAGGCTTCAGCTGCTTTCTGAGCATTGGTGTGGAATGACAAAGGAAAGTGCTTGTAGACCAATCTAACATCATTGGGAAATTCATCCACGATCTGTTTCAAAGTTTCCTGATGCCTGGAACAATAAGAACATTCAAAATCAGAAAATTCAATTAAGGTCACTTTGGCATCTTTGTTGCCCCGAATTGGTGTATTGTCGTCGATGGTAACAATCAGTTCGATATTACCTTGAGCTTGCGGTGCTGTACCGTCTGTTGGTATTGGACCGGGATCAGCGTCAGCTTGACCGGCCACGGCTCCGTCGGCAGAAGCCACATTTCCACTCTCTTCGCCATCATTAAGCAGAACAACTAGCGTAAAAAAGAAAGCAAAAGTGGATACCACGGCAATCCCTATAAATAAACCCAACATAAAGGTTAATTTGGATTGATTCTTAAATAACCCCTTACTTTCTGGTGTTTTTTCGTCTTCCATATTTTTCCTTTATTTATTAATTTTTAACTTGTTTTCAAATCTTAACACAATTAAAAAAAATGTCAACCCCGAAACAGATTAATAAGAGTAACTACTGCTAAATACTCTCAATCACCTCCGCCCAGACATCATAACTAAAAGCACCTTCAACTCTGGTGCCGTTGACAAAATAAGTCGGTGTGGCAGTAGCTCCGGCTGCCAATCCTTCATTGAAATCATTGCGAATCTCATTGAGATATTTATTGGAATCGTAACATTCATTAAAATCCATCATATCTAAACCGATCTGAGCAGCAAAAGCTTTGACGTACTCTTTGGATATTCTTTCTTGATTTTCAAAAAGTTTATCGTGCATTTCCCAAAATTTCCCCTGATCATCGGCACATTCTGCTGCCATAGCGGCAACGGTTGAATTAGCCCCGATAATCGGAAAATCTCTAAACACAAAATGAATTTTGGTCAGATAATTTTCCCTTAACTGCTTCATGGCTTGGTAAGCCTGGGCACAAGCTGAACAGGTAAAATCCTGAAAAGAAATAATAGTAATTCCGGAATTTAGCGGACCCCAAGAGGGATCATCGTCTACGTCAGTAGCAAAAGGGTTGGCTGCTTGCTCATTGTCTTCAGGAAAAGGATCAGGATTCCATAACCACATATTCAAACCAATCAACCAAACTAGAACGATCACCAATAAAAAAGAAACCAAAACCTCCCAGGGCTTAAAATACCACGGCTTGGGAATAGCTTGTTCTGATTGATCTTCTTTCATATACTAAAAATTATAGCACAAACTAAAAACAAGATAAAACAACCTTATCCGACTGACATTTAATGTCACCCTGTCGGTCATTGCGCAAAATCACAGCATCTGCATTTTCTAGATTTTGTATAGTAAGAAGATGAGGATGGCCAAACCTATTATCTTGGCCCACTTGAATAACCGCGTATTGTGGATCAACTGTCTCCAAAAAATCTGGCGAGGAAGAATACTTTGAACCATGATGCCCTACTTTCAAAACATCTGATTCAATAATTAATCTCTTTTGTAAAATTTCTTCTTCCTGCACAGAAGTCAAATCACCGGTTAATAGAAAACTGTGCTGGCCGTAAACCAGCCTGTTGACAATCGAGGTGCCATTTAAATCATCTACTTCTTGATCGGTCAAATCCTGGAAGGGAAATAGCGTATCCAAAACCAAATCACCGCCCAAAGTTATTTTGTTCCCAATCTTCATAATCTTTAGGGGGATTCCTTTTTTTTCGATTTTTTCTAGCCAAGCCAAATAATCGGGCGAATGACAACTGACTCCAGTGTAGAAAATATTGGCTACTTCATAGCGATCCAACACTGCCACTAAGCCGCCCACGTGATCTGAATGGGGATGAGTTAGTATCATCAAATCAATCGACCTGTCCCAAAACGGCATATGTTCTCCCAATTTTTGGAGAATTGAATTGTCTGGTCCCCCATCAATTAATATTTGCTGGTCGTATGGTGTTTTAATCAAAATCGCATCACCTTGGCCAATATCCATAAAAATTACTTCCAGCTGTTGGGGACTTTCTCTATAAAGCCAAAAGAAAACTCCTGCCCCAACAGCCATAAGGACAACAATAATTATTAATAGTTTATAGCGACTAGGCATATTTTCTTCTCCTTATTATAAATAGTAAACCAAAAACTAGACAATAAGCAAACAGAATATAGACCGGCTGAAATCCTTCAATCCTTAGGTAAGAAAAGGATAATGTGCTCAATACCTCAATTGTTTTAATTACATAAGTGATCAACAAAGACAGAATCCAAAAAACCAGCTGAGCCATGGACGGTACAATAAATCCTAATCCTATTCCAATAATTCCTAAGATTAGGACAAAGGGCAAAACCGGCACAATCAAAACATTAGCAATTGGGGCAATTAGAGAAAACTTATCAAAATAATAAATTGTCAGCGGCCAAGTAGTGATTTGAGCAGCTAAAGTCATGGCAATTGCTTCTTTTATTTGGAACCGACTGGACAGTTTGGCGAATAGATTATCAAAAAGTGGTTTAAAATATATTATTCCGATAACCGCGGCAAAAGAAAGTTGAAAGCCAATATCATTCCTCAACAGTCTAGGATTTATCAAAAGCATGATCGAAGCTGTTAATAAAAGAGCGTTCAGGGAATTATTTAGCCGGCCTAAATACATTGCCCACATTACCAAAAAACCCATAATGGTTGCCCTGACTGCCGAGGCCGGAAAACCGATTATAAACAGATAAATTAGCAGTATCATGGTAGCTGCCAAAAATGCCTGCTTGCGATTAAAGCCAATGCCCATCAGTAGGCCGAGAATCAAGCCCGATATGATAGTAATGTGCATCCCCGAGATGGCAATAATATGACTGGTGCCTGCTTTGCTGAAATTCTCTTTTATATCAGAGGGG
>JAIWBS010000008.1:0-2831 GCA_048633705.1 Pirellulales bacterium | reverse complement strand
CCTCAATTCCTGAAATAACTGATCATTCCGCCGTTCATATCAATCCAGCCAAAGAAGAGGAAATTACCAAAGCTTTGGTCAAAGTTTTGGGTAGCTCAGCTTTGCGCCGAAAACTGAAACACGCCGGCTACAACCAAGCCCAGAAATTTTCCTGGCAAAAAACAGCTAAACAGACACTGGCTATTTATCGCAATACATGTCAAGAGTTAAAAAATGAGGCTAAGGCTAACGCAAAAAAACAAGCTGGCAAAAAGAAGTCGAAAAAGAATAAAAAAAGTAAAAAATCAAAGAAGAAGAAATAATGGATTTTCAGGTTAAAGTTATTGCTAACGCTGACAGGAATGAAATCATCGAGCTGACCGATGATTTTTTAAAAGTGAAAATTACCGCTTCACCGGCCAAGGGGAAAGCCAATCAGGCCTTGATTAAGCTATTGGCTAAACAGTTTGGCACTCCTACTTCCAATATCGAAATAATCAGAGGGCCAAAAAGCAGCCACAAAGTAATTCGAATTTCCACTTGAATTTCTTGAATCAATTTGCTAGCCTTTAAATATAATCATTAAGTAGAAAAACCAATGAATGAAACCCAAATTACCCCCAAAACGAAAACCAATACTGTTTTAAAGGTCGTTTTAGGAGTTTTTGCCATTTCCGCAGCTGGTTTTATGGCTGCCTATTTTTTCGGGACAACCAACGAGATTGATGATTTGTCTTTAGTAACTCCAACCAACACAAAGGCGGTTACCAACTCAGCAGTTCCTACTAACACGGCAGTCCCTCAAACAGACAGGTTAAGTCAAGGGACAATCGCCGATCTGGTTACCGGCAGTTCCAACACGGACAATGCAGAGTTTGATACAATTGATGGTGGTTACATAAAAATTCAACTATTGTCTATAGATGAGACGAGCAACCGAGCTAATATGAAATACTGGAAATACGATAAAAACGATAAATTGGAAAGCGAAAGAGAAATATCATATGGACCTGAAGACGTTGGTTGGGAGATTGAAGTATTAAAAATCGGAACAGGTAGGGCTACCCTTACTGTTCCTTTGAGACCAGGGCAAACTTTCTAAAAATTTAATAAAAAAACCTATGAAAAAAATCATCTTATTATCAATGATAGTCGGCACTTTCTGTTTAGTGGCGCAGCCGGTAATGTCCAGGACATACCGTGAACCTAATTATCCTTATGATTGGGAATACAAAGCCGGTAATTGTATCATGGTCGATCAAGAATCAGAGGCAGATGCTACTCACGTTTATACATTGAATCCGGACAATACTTATCTGCTGAATTTCGAGTATTATAGAAGGTGGGGAAGAAATGCCAGATGTGATGAATTACAGTTTCACGTTGATCACAACACCACACGTAGTAGATTAGTGGAGTGGTTAAATGAAGTGGAGGCAAGTAGATATCAAAATATGGCCGCTTCTCGTTATGAAGGTAATACAGTTAGTACCAATCGTCATGAGTGGTATTTTATCAAAGATGGAGTAGCTCACCGAATTTATGATTGGGTAACCGGTTTGTCATGGGGCTTATTGGTTGACCACAGAAAGTCAATTCCTTACGCTAATATGGGAGCTTTTTATGATAACGTATCATTTGGTGATCCTTTAAACTATACGGAAGGTAATTTTTATGAAGAGATAAATGCTATCTGGAAAGATGGCGAAAGAGACTTTTCAAATTTACCAACGCTTATGGCTGAAGAGATTGAATACTGGATTAATGAGGGATTATATTCGCCAGGAAATTATCATAGTATATTTGAGCATTGCTCCTTTATTTGGCGTTGTCCGGGTGATTCATACGGTCACCTGTTGGATTGGGGTTGGATGGCTAGAAATCCTGGTTGTCCGTTAGCCGATTAAAACCTGAAATATTAGAAAAAGCGCCGGTATCGGCGCTTTTTCGGTTTGACTAATTAGGGAAATTGCCTTAAATTAAAGGTAATAATGTTAGATAAACCGAATTTCCCGGAATTGGAAGAAGAAATTCTGAAGTTCTGGGAAGACAAGCAAATATTCCAAAAATCCTTGGACAAGAAATCGTCCAAGGGTGATTTTATCTTTTACGAAGGACCGCCCACTGCCAATGGCCGTCCCCACATCGGCCATGTTTTAGCACGCGCTTTCAAAGACTTATTTCCCCGCTATAAAACCATGCAAGGTTATCATGTGGAAAGGAAAGCCGGTTGGGACACCCACGGTTTGCCGGTGGAACTGGAAGTAGAAAAAGAAATCAATATTTCCGGCAAGAAACAGATTGAGCAGTTTGGTGTAGAAAAGTTTAACAAGCAATGCAAAGATTCCGTTTGGAAATACAAAGGTGAATGGGAAAAGATGACCAAGCGCATCGGCTTTTGGATTGATTTAGAGCATCCTTACGTTACTTACGACAATGAATATATAGAAACAGTTTGGTGGATTTTAAAGCAGATCTGGGATAAAGATCTTTTATACAAAGGTTATAAGGTAGTGCCCCAATGTCCTCGTTGCGGTACTGCTTTGTCATCCCATGAAGTGGCTCAAGGTTATAAATCAATTACCGAAGAATCAATTTACGTAAAATTTGAACTTGAAGATGAGCCAAACACATATATATTAGCTTGGACAACCACCCCCTGGACTTTGCCAGGCAATGTAGCTTTGGCAATTAATCCAAAAGTGGCTTATTCCAAAGTAACATTTGATAATGGTGAAAGTTACATTCTTGCCGAATCAAGAATTAAAGAGGTTCTAGCAAATAGGATGCCACTCGGGAAAAAATTAGTGTCTGGAAAGCCGTTAAAACCATCTATTAATATTATTAGAAAC
>JAIWBS010000007.1:0-7583 GCA_048633705.1 Pirellulales bacterium | reverse complement strand
AACCAAAAATGATGGCAGCGTACTCAGCCTGGCCATTAGTAGTCTCTCCGATATAATCTGAATACTCTTTGATAACTTGATCCTGTTGATTTTTAAAAACTACTCCGACGGCCGCCGGTCCGGGATTACCTCTAGATCCACCGTCAGTATAAATTTTGATTTTGTTGTCGGGCATAATTCTTTTTTATTAATTAAGGCTTGATTCAGTATAAAACTCAATCGGTGCCTTATTGTCAGTTAAAATATACTTTTCTTCTATCTGGTCAACCTGCCAATAATTTTTTTCCGACTCCCTCATCAAAACTTGAATATCTGGATTGCTTATGGATGGCCAATTGGAAAAGTTTAAAGTTCGGTTACTGGCCATCACCATGTAATTATAGGCGTACTTGGCAGGCACTACGTATAGGTTAGAGAAAACTGATCGCATGGTTTGGCTGATTGATTTCATTAATATGGAATCTTCGTATTTAGAATTTTCGTTAATCGCCAAAATCCCCCGGTCAAATAAATGAGACTTTATCTCTGTAAAGAACTCTCTGGTAGTCAAATGCCAAGGAATGTAAAACTGTTGAGCATAAGCATCAACAATTATTATATCATATTTTTTATCATTACTCCTAAGATAAGTCCGGCCGTCACTGATTATGGTATTGATCTGATCAGATGGATAGTCCAAATACAACTCCGCCGCTTTAATCACTTCTTGATCAATTTCCACCGAATCAATGGTTAAATCAAATTCATCACCCAGCAGTTTCACAAAGATATTGGGAATAGTGCCACCCCCGGCTCCAATCAATAGAATATCTAAATCCTTTTGGTTAAAAAAGTATGGTAAAAGAGAATAATAATCATAATAAGCACCTACTAAGGCCTGACCGGGAATATAAGTTGACTGGACACCAGAACCTTCGTTGAACTTCAAATGCAACTTGGCTTCGTTTCGGACTATCTGAACTAAATGATAAGCAGATTCTTTCTCATATATCAAATTAGCTTCATTGGATAAAGATTGACCGGACCAACTAAAGTAAATTAAAATTGGTAGAAGCAAAAAAAAGAAAAACCAAGGCTTTTTGACCAGTCCAATACTGCTGATCAAAATCAACAAGAAAGAGCAAATTAGCAAGGTTTCCCGGCTGCCTAAATAAGGAATGACTAGAAAAGCTGAAGAGAAAGTGCCCAAAATACTGCCCAAAGTAGAAAAAGCATAAACTGAACCAGCAACTTGACCGCTCTGCTTAACATCAACTGTCAAAAGCCGGATAACGAATGGGGACACTATACCTAAAATAAATAAAGGTAAGGCAAAGAGTAGTAGCATTACCAAAAATGACCCAAAGATTAAAAACAGTTGGTAGTCCATGCCACCAGCCGGCAAAATATTTATTGAAATGGGTTTGACTAACCAAGGGATAAAGGAAATAATCACACCGGCAAATAAAACATTATACATCAATAACTTTGTCTTAGGGGTTTTATCAGCCATTTTGCCTCCTACATAGTAACCGAGAGCCAAAGCAACCATTACTACACCGATTACATTACCCCAAACCAATATGGAACGGCCAAAATAAGGGGCCAAAATCCTGGAAGCAGTCAGTTCAACCGCCATAATTACAGCCCCAGTTAAAAAAACGAACGCCAACATCCATTTTTTGGACATTTGGTTAGTCATGTTCTTTAATGTCAATTACTTTTAATTGAATCTCCCGATTGCCGTTCCATTCGTTGATATCAACCGAAAAAACCAGATCAATCATTTGTCCCACTTTTAATTTATCTCCCCTATCGCCAAAGCCGAAGGCAATGGCCTTGCGTGGCTGGCCTTCAGGATGGTTGACTAATAACCTCAAGTGTTTTTTTTCTGCACCTACTTTATCAAAATTTACCAGCTTTAGATCTTTTGCCACAAATAAAGGTTTTCTGTTGCCTTCACCAAAAGGGCGAAAATTCTCCAATTCATTGAGCAACGACCAATCAACCTTAGACAAAGTAAGTTGCATATCAATCTCAATCTGCGGGCGTAAATCCATTCCTTTTAATTTTTTCTCAATAGTTTGGGTGGCAATTTTTTTAAACTCACTTAAATTTTCTTCTCCGGATAAAGTTAACCCACAAGCTTGAGCATGACCGCCGTACTTAGTTAAATACTTTTTGGCTTGTTCCAATACTTTCATAATATCCAAAGAATCAATCGAGCGACCAGATCCGATATATTCCCCTTCTCTCCGGCAAATAACAAAAGTAGGCCGAAAAAATTTATCAGCAATTTTTCCGGCGATCAAACCGACAATCCCGGCTTGCCACTGCTCTCCTTCTCCTTCTACAAATATAACCAATCGTTTTCCCAAATCGCCGATTTGGGACATGGCACTGGCAGTTAATTCTTTGGTGATTCGCTGTCTCTGTTGATTGGTATTACCTAATTGCTCAGCTAAGTCCATGGCAGTCTGTTGATCCTTTGATATTAAAAGCTGATAGGCAGTATTGGCATGTTCAATCCGGCCGGCAGCATTTAAACGGGGTCCTATCTGGAAACTGATTGAATGGGAATTCAGCTCTCCTAAGTTCACCCTGGTAATCTTAATTAATTCTAAAAGACCCAATCTTCTGGTTTTGTTCAAGACGATTAAACCGTATTTAACCAAAGTCCTGTTCTCACCAATCAATGGTACCGAGTCCGCCACTGTTCCGATAGCTACCAGATCCAGCAGCCATTTTTCGAATGATCCCTCAATCTTCTGACTGTGCCGGATTGCCTGGGCTAGTTTGAAAGCTACCCCCACCCCGGCCAATTCAGTAAAGGGATATTTATCCGACTTAACCTTAGGATTGATGATAGCATAGGCTTCGGGCAACTGTTCCGGCGCATGGTGGTGATCAGTAATAATAACATCGATCCCTGCCTGTTGGGCCATTT
This sequence comes from Pirellulales bacterium, assembly GCA_048633705.1. Lineage (GTDB taxonomy): Bacteria > Patescibacteriota > Patescibacteriia > JBDRGY01 > JBDRGY01 > JBDRGY01. The sequence goes on along the minus strand of JAIWBS010000007.1, from coordinate 4,657 downwards.
TTACTTCAGGCGCGTTGCTGATCCCACAATCAACTGTAATAATCAGATTGACTTTATCTGCCACAAAATTTTTAACTGTCTCTCCATTTAAACCATATCCTTCGGTATTACGATGAGGACTGTAGATGTTCAAATTTTCTTGTTTTACTCCTAGCTTGGATAGTGTTTCTACCAAAACAACGGTAGACGATACCCCATCTGCGTCATAATCACCGTGCACTACAATCTTTTGGTTGGATTTTACCGCTTCAACAATTCTATCAACTGCTTTTTGCATGTCTGTAAATAAATAGGGATCATGAACGTCCTGGCTGTAATCGGGATTTTGGAACTCGTCAATTTTTTCCTGGTCTGTCAAACCTCTATTGAAAAGTAATTGTAAAACAACCGGATTAATTTCCGGAAACTTATTCTGAAATTCCTTGGTAATCTTTGGTTTTACTTTCCAAATTTTAGGCATCTGTTTAAATTTTAGCATTTTATTTGCGGTTAATCAAAAAACGGGTTTTTACCCCGCCGTTTTAGCATTCAGTCATTCTGATTCCGCGGAACGCGGGAGAAGGATCCCGTTATTTCTATAGTATTAGGATTCTTCGCTCCGCTCAGAATGACAGTATTTTATTTTTCCTTTTTTTTATTTACTTTCTTTGTTTCCTTTTTCTCCACTGTGATCGCCTGCTCCGGACAGCTTCTTTCACACATCCCGCAAGCGGTACATTTATCAATATCAATATCAATGGCCGGCAATCCGTAATAACCAACTTTATCATCGGAAAAACGTAAACATTTAGCCGGACATTTTTCAATGCAAATACCACAACTCTTGCACAGTCCTAAAAACCTGATGTGTTTGACTTTGTCGTTTTCGTCGCTGACTGGTTTAAAACTTTTCATGCCAATTAATCCTTAGTTACCAAATCATATCCAAATTCCACAGCCTGCAGATTTAGCTGTTCCAATTTGGGTTTTTGTTTGAATTTATAACTTAAAACTGATTTAACCGCTGATTGAATTTGCTTTAAAGTTATCTCTTTCAATAAACCGATAATACTACCCAAAATTATAATATTAAATACTCTGGGTGAAAATTGTTTTTTGGCGATAGTGGTAGCATCAATGGCAATCGCTTTTTTGGCTGCTTTCCTGATACTTTTGGCGTTCTTAATAAAAGTACTGTTATAGATTACCGTGGTCTTTTTATCAATATAGCGCAGACTCCTTTTGACTGAACGCTCGGACAATAAAACCACAATATCCCCCTTTTCAAATTTGGGAAAAACAATCGGTTTGGTTTGGCTAATTATTAGAAACGATACTGATACTCCCCCTCTTTGCTCAACTCCAAAATTGGGGATATAAGAAACCTCAAACTTCTTCCTGTAACCTGCTTCCAATAATATTTTGGCAATGGTCTGAACACCCTGTCCTCCTTCGCCGGCTATAACAATTTTTTTGAAATCTTGGTCTTTCATAATCCTTTGGGTACTTTATATTCTTGGATAGGAAAAGTGGCTTTCATCTTTTCTAGAAAATCAAAAGTCTCTTTGGCGTCCGTCTTCCAGTTGGTCGGACAAACCGATAAGGCTTCGACAAAAGAAAACCCCTTTCCTCTTATTTGATTCTTTATCGCTTTTTTAATCAATGATTTCAGTTGAACAGGATTGTCGATAGAACCCCTGGCTACATAAGCTTCGTTATTGGTAATGGTGGCCACCATTTTTGGGCCATCCAATAAATTAATATCTGAACCATAAGGTGTAGTGCTGGTTTTCTGATCCGGCAGGGTGGTGGCTGCTTCTTGGCCGCCGGTCATGGCATAGCAGGAGTTGTTAACCACAATAACCGTAACCGGTTCATTGCGCATAGCTTCGTTGACCAAATGTTGGGCGCCAATAGCATAAGCCCCACCGTCACCCATGTAAACAATGCCAATACTGTCCGGCTTAACGTTTTTGAAACCGGAAATAACCGGTCCGGTCCGACCATGATGAGTTTGGGTGGAATCCACGTTAAAGAAATCCCAAGCCAACAGCGAGCAACCGATATCTAAACCGATCACTGTTTTGTCCTGGATACCCATTTCGTCGATAAGCTCCCCTATTGCCTTCAGGACAATAGGATGACCACAGCCTGGGCAAAAACTGTGGGGTTTGGATGCCGTTTTAATTGTTTTTGGAAACTTTGGTTGAATCATTTTTTTTCTAATTATTTTCTCCCCAATCCCCCACGCAATATTTATCTGAGTCTACTTGGTAAGCTTCTTCCATGACAGGCAAGACTGTTTCCAGACGGAAACACAAAATATATGGACTGTGGGGCAAATTGCCTCCTCCGAATTCTTCTTTATGAACTGACATAAGGTTAAAACATCCCTCGACCCCGCCCTCACCGTCACAATAACCAGTTTCCGGGTAAAAACTTTGATAAAGATAGATTAATCCTTCAAGCTGCACAGGATCAACAGGCAAATAACTAACTTCTCCAGTCAATTCAGAAATCCAGGGAGTTTGATCAGAATCCGATGTACAAGTATCAGTCAGCGGTACCCCTTGGCAGCCGACACTGGATGGATACTGCAAATGACCTGATTGATAAACTTTCAGTGCCTTGAAAATATGATTGATGTTGCCTAGCCTGACAGCGTCTCGAGCCTTTTCTCTGGATAATTCCAATCGAATGAACACCGCAGTCGACAACAATCCCACTATCGCAATGACTACTAATAGTTCAATAACTGTCATTCCTTTTCGATTTTTTTTCATATTTTAAATAATCAATTTTATGGCTCAAAAATGCCGGAGCAATAAAAGCCGTAATCGTAACCAGACTACATACGGCAAACATCTAATTATTAAAGAAAACTATCTAATAATCTCCGAAACGACCAGTGCAGACTAACCAGAGTAAATCCTTTGAATATTTTTCGTTTCACTTTTTAGTTATCAAGGAAACGATTTCTTCAGAAGTAATCCCTAAAGCCGGTCTGGCGTAATGTTGAATCGGCGCCGATAAACCATATAAAGCTTCTTTTACTATCTTGATGAATTGACCGACTGAAGATTCTGGAATATAAATTTTCTTTACTGATTTAGCAATTTGCTTGGCGGCCTTAGCCGGAAAAGGTTGCAAAGTTATCGGCCTGAATAATCCCACCTTAATCCCCTTGTCTCGTAATTCATCGACAGCCTGTTTAGCTGCTGCTCCCACTATACTGTGGGCGATAATCAAAATTTCCGCATCTTTGGTTTTATACTCTTCAAATTTTTCTATTTGGGGACGATATTTTTGAAAATCCTTTCTGATGTCTTCATTAACCTTGAAAACTTCCTCTTCCAAACTAAAACAGTTTCTCAGGTTTACGTACTCCCCTTTCTTCTTTTTGGGGTTTAGGAGAATCGGTTCAGATTTTACTATTTTCATCCTTTTCTTCTTGGGATCGTAAAATTCTACCAGGCCCCGCATTTTCCCTAAATATCCGTCAGTTAAAACAAAAGTGGGGAATCGATGCTGCCAAGCGGTATTAAAAGACTGGATAGTTAAATCGTATAATTCCTGCAGATTGGACGGTGAATAAACTACCCGAAAGCCTTCGCCATTGCCGCCAAAACAGGTTAATAAAACTTCTTGCTGACTGTAAATAACCGATCCAGTTGAGGGACCTCCTCTTTGGACAATAACGGCTACGGTAGGGATACGCATAGCTTCGGCCATGGAAAAAGCATCCTGCATCAAAACGGTACCAGGCCCAGCCGTGGCGGTAAAAGCTTTTTCACCGGCTAACACTGCTCCGATCAGGGTAAAACCAGCCGAAGGCTCATCTTCCGTTTGCATGAACTTTGTTTTGTATTTTGGCTGCCATTTAGGCCATAAACCGATAATTTCCGTAGCCGGTGTAATAGGATAACCAAAAAAAGCGGTTGCCCCGGCTGCCAAGGCAGCTCGAACAACAACTTCATTACCGATTGCTAAAACTCTTTTTGTTTGTGGCTTGGGCATTTATTCAATTATAAAACAATTTAGCTTATTTAACAATCTTTTTGGCATCCTGAGCGATCAATAATTCTTCGTTGGTCGGAATGGCCAATACCTTGACTTTTTTTTCAAAAGGCAGGTCTTTCATCACCATTTTCCTGATATCAGCATTTCTTTCCCCGGTTCCAGCCGTAAAGATAATAGCATCAACTTTACCTAAAATTCCGTAGTAGGCCGAAATATATTTCTTTATCCGGTAAATGTAAATGGACAAGGCCAGTTTGGCGTTTTTTCTTTGGGCTTTACTAAATTTTTTATTGGGCTTAAATCCGGATACCCGATAACCGGCGGCAACCAAGATTTCCCGTAAATCGTTGCTAATACCGGAAATGCCCAGAAGCCCTGATTTTGTATTTAACAACAGGTCTAATTGCTGTGGACTAATTTTTAAATTAGCTAACAAGAAAGTAACCAGAGCCGGGTCGATATCCCCGCATCTTGTTCCCATCAACAAACCCTCTAATGGGGTAAATCCCATTGAGGTATCAACTGATTTACCTTTTTTGATAGCGGCAATTGAACACCCGTTTCCTAAATGGCAAGAAATCAGATTTATTTTGTTAAGGGGTTTTTTTAATTTTTGGGCAGCTTGGCCAGCCACGTACTGATGGGAAATTCCATGAAA
>JAIWBS010000006.1:0-2162 GCA_048633705.1 Pirellulales bacterium | reverse complement strand
AGCGGAGTAGCGGTCAATCTCTTTAATAGTCTTTGTTCACGGTATTTGGTAATCTCCGAGGAAATCCCATGAATAGCCGCCATCATAATAGCCATACCCAGAATACCGGGCATAATTACGTCAATGTATTTAATATTTTTCGATTCAAAAGCTTCTGGCTCGATAGCAAAATATTGAGGGGCTTGGGTAATTTCATCATTCAAACCATCAACAAACTGATTAAAAACACTCAGCACTAACTGATTGGTTGTAATATTGCTTTCATCGTAGTAAATCTTGATTTTAACAGGTTCTGTTTCGACAATCCCTGGCAACGGTTGAGACTCGGTCGGTATACCTTCTAGTAAAGTTGGCTGTTCAGGAACTTGAAAATCTTCAGGAATAATCAGGATAAAATCCAGATCCCCTTCCCGCAGCTTATTTTGGGCATCTTCGGTATCAGTAACTTGGTCAATAGTTAAAAACTCAATTTCCTCAATACCTGAAATGAATTGCTGTGATATTTCGTTGTCGGCCTGGTCAATAAAAGCAATATGAGAACTTCCCATACTTTCAAAATTAAACAAACCGAAAATTATGATAAACATAGTGGGAAACAAAAGCGTCCAAAACAAAGCCTGTTTGTTGCGGAAAGTCATTTTAATTAAAGCCCAAAGTAGTTTGACCATACTATTCTTTTAATTTCTTGCCGGTTAATTCCAAAAAGACGTCTTCCAAATCAGCGTGAGTCACTTCTTCATCTATAATATTAATTTCTTTTTGTTTAGCCCAATTAATTAATTTGGGGAAAGTTACAGTTACTTTGTCCACCTGAAAAAGGTATCTATGATGACCTGTTTGTTCCGCCTTGATTACTCCGTCAATCTCTTGCAGTTCGGCTAAATCAGCTTTTCGGTCAGTTTGAAAAGCAATCCGGCCGGAGGCGGCTAACTTGTTAATTAAATTAATCGGCGTATCCAAAGCTCGGATTTTACCGTTATCCATAATACCAACCCGATCGCATAATTCTTGAGCCTCTTCCATATAGTGAGTAGTTAAAATCACCGTCTTGCCTTCTTTATTAATCTTCTGAATAAATTCCCAGATATTGTGTCGGGCTTGGGGGTCTAAGCCGGTAGTCGGTTCATCCAAGAAAGCAATCTGGGGGTCATTAACCAAAGAGGCACAGATGGAAAAACGCTGTTTCTGGCCACCGGATAGATGGCGGACTAAAGATTTTTTCTTTTCGGTTAAATCAACAATTTTCAGCAGTTTATCAGGATTCATTTGTTTTTTATAAAAACTGCCAAATAGCTTTAAAATTTCTTCCAGGGTCAAATAATCAAAATAGGCACTAGCTTGTAATTGTACTCCGATCCTTTCTTTGATTTTATTAACCTGTTTTTGCGGATCAATCCCTAAAACCGAAATTTCACCCTTGGTGGCTTGTTGGATTCCTTCTATTATTTCTAAGGTGGTGGTTTTGCCGGCCCCGTTCGGTCCCAGCAAGCCGAAGACTTCCCCCTCTTTTACTTCAAAAGAGATATCGTTAACCGCTTTCAAAAAACCCCCGTCCGGTTGGGGAAACTTTTTGGTTAAATTTTTGACTTCGATTACTGCCATATTAATTTATACTAATTTCTTTTGAGATCTTTGTAAACCAAGATGTTGATAGGCTTTATCAGTAACAACCCGACCCCGGGAAGTTCTGGCCAGAAAACCAATCTGCAGCAAAAACGGCTCATAAACATCTTCAATCGTGGCTATTTCCTGACCAACTGAAGCAGCGATAGAATTAACCCCGGCTGGCCCGCCCTGATATCTGTCAACCAAAGTCTCCAAAATTTTGCGATCAACCGCGTCTAGTCCCATCTCATCAATATCCAGCATCTCTAAAGCCGATTTGGCTAAATCTAATATTACATGACCGTCTGCCTTGACCTGGGCATAATCTCTGACTCTTTTCAATAAACGGTTGGCTACTCGGGGGGTTTTTCTAGCTCGTTTGGCTATTTCTGCAATGGCTTTCTCTTCGATTTTCACACCCAAAATCTTGGCCGCTCGTTTGATGATTTTGGCAATATCAGCATCGTTATAATAATCCAAATGAAAAACTGCCCCAAACCGGTCACGCAGCGGAGAAGAAACCGAACTAACTCTGGTAGTAGCTCCGATCAAAGTAA
>JAIWBS010000005.1:0-5024 GCA_048633705.1 Pirellulales bacterium | reverse complement strand
TAGAAGAGTTATAGCAGAATAAAAAAATCTAGCCACAAAAATCAGCTAGATTTTTTTGATTACTTTTATTCAGTACAACCCAGCAACTCTTTTAGTTCTTCATAAGTCATGTAACCGGAATTTACTTCACCATTTACCACAAAGGAGGGTACGTATTGTATGTTGCTGGGTGCTGGTTCCCTGCCGGTTTCTACACTTTTAATATTTATCCCCAAAGTTTCCAGCTTGGTGATTGAACCGTCACTTTTTACTTGCCCGCACGCCGGGCAGCCGTCCTGGTAGTAGAAAATCATGTCGGTAGTTTCGCATTGGGCCTGAGCCGTGTTTTCTCCTCCGATGACAAAGAAATAAAGAAAGATTCCACCGCCGATTAAGGCAATGGCCACGATAGTGATGATGAGTTTAGTTTTCATATAATTAGGTTAATTAATGATGATATTAACATTGGGGAAAATTTCTTGCAACTTTTTGACAGTATCAATAATTGCATCGTGTCTTGACTGATTCATCTTCATTTCAACTGGCTGACCAGAGATTATTCTTTTTGTTAGGTCTGTATCTAATTCTATTTTAAGACAATCTAAATCATCAATAGAACAGTGAAAACGTTCTTGGCACCGTCTTTCTAAAAGCGATATTGCCTCTTGGTTACGGAAAAAGGCTTTTAAAAGAGTGTCTTCATTTAAACCCAATTCCTCAATCAACAATCGAGCTGCATCCCGACTCCAGTTATAAGAGTCAAACTTTTCTCCCCGTTGGGGAATTATTGAATCGTCATTAGCACTCATCTCTTCCCAAATGACAGTTGTTCCTTCATTGAGCCACTTATTTCCTTCCCATTTTTCTTCTTTTCCTTCTTGACGAACTGAAAGGCGGTGGGTAAAGCCACTTCTTTTTGTGTCAGGGTCAGCGCTTAAAGCATGACCGATTTCATGTGCTAGTAAAATATTAGGATCACCGTAGCAAATTCCGATACAATCAGTATGTATATCATATCTTCTTTCCCACGGCATGGCTTTTGGTTCAGCTGACCCATATTTTAAAAGAGGATCAGTGACGATAATAGAGAAAGGTCTTTCTGCTTCTATATAACCTTTTTCTTTAGCCAGTCTAAGACAATGGTCTGTTTGTTCTTGAAATCTGGTAATACTGGCTTCGATATGTTCTTGGTATTCCCGCGCTCTTTCTTCAACTCGTTGTTTTAAGCCATCTTCCAACGGTGTATCTTCTGGAATATCTAATTTTTTACGCCAGTGTTTTTCTGAACGTTCACCCTCTTTTTTTATCTCAGCTAGTAGATTGGCGACCGATTTCTCTTTGAGCTCTTCCATATCTATTCCGGCAAAAGCAGTGATATCTTGAATTTCAACAAGGCTTGTCTGCTCATCTTTTCTCTCTATACTCGGATGGTCTTTGCTTTCAATTCCCATAAGTAATTCTTAGTTGATTAACAGTAAAGATTAATCTATTTTTTCTTGAAAGTCAAGGAGTGTTTGATCAAGCTTAACAAGGCAAAAAAAGCAACTATCCAGAAAATGACGATTAGTACCGGATTAGGGAGATTTACAAAGGGGTTAATGAACAATAAGACCACGCCCAAAGTTTGGAAAGTAAACTTTATTTTGCCAAAGATGTTGGCGCCGGGAATGAATTCAATCTTTAGCCAAGCCCCAATTGTTTTGAACAGGAAAGGGGATAGAATTAATATTAATTCCAAGCCGATCACAGTCCAGAGCAGAAAATCAGGAAGGTATTGTAGGCCTAAAATGAGAAAAATCGGCAAGAAAAGTATTTTGTCAGCCAAAGGATCAGTTAGTTTACCCCAGAAGGAGACTTGGTTTTTTGCTCTGGCCAGAGGGCCATCGATAAAATCAAGCAAAAAGGCAAAGATAAATACCAAAAAGCCGAATAAATAATAATTTTTTAGAACTAGGTATAAGACTGGTAAGGCCAACAAGGCTCGTAAAGCAGTTAAAGAGTTAGCAGAAATCCAATTAGGGATATGTTTGGCTAAACCTTGCAGCACTTTTTCTTTAAACTCAAGAATGGTTTTAAAAAGATGTATCATATTATCTAGTTCGGCGAATTTGATCAGCTAGTATTTTGTGGCCGTCTTTGCGTAAAATTGTTTTTCCTTCTTTTAGAACGGAAGCCATATTTTTTGGAATTTTTTTAGTTTCCTTACCGCCAACTTTTGTTTTACCTTGAGAAATTGCTTCTAGAACGTCATGGACAGAGTTCGCTTCGATCAAAGTGTAAACAGAACCTATTTCGAACAACAAATGAGAGTCGCTGCCGGCTGTTTGAGTTTTATTATATTTGGCGGCCAATTTTTGAGCTGAGATATTATTTTTCTTGCTGGCTGAAGCGTTCATGGTTTCGACAAAATCTACCAGGTCCATTAATTCTTTTTCTTTAAATCCTTTTTTAATTAACTTGATACATCCGCCTTTTCTTGTTTCATAGGGATGAGGCCAGCCAATCAGGCAATCGCGCTTTCTTGCTTTTTTAATCAGCTGGACAATATCAATTTTCATCAACAAGTGAGGATGGAGTTGGGGGACAATATCATCCTGATAAAAACGTTCCAATTCCCCAGCCGTTTTAAAATAAAACAGGGCGTGAGCCCCTTCAGAAGAAAAAGTTTCGATAGCCGGGACTACGATAACTTCTTTTGATTGACAGGCTCGGAGACTGCCTTTAATCACATTGTGGTCGGCAATAGCCACTCCGAAATTTTTCCTTTTCGCTTTTTTGATAATAGCTCCAGGAGGAGAAAAAGCATCTATGGAATGATAGCTGTGGATATGCAAATCAAATTTTGTTGCCTGGTTTTTCACGAGTTATTTATCCAACATGGTTACGGCTACTTCTCCGTCGCTAACTTCGGTACCGGTTACAGTGACCAGATCGCCGACTATTATTAATTCTTGATCAATAGCTTCCAGGCAAGTCATTGGTACGCCGTCAACAGTACAACTGCTGGTGTAGCCCGGGTAATCAAAATTCAAGATAGCAGTCAGAGCTGGAGCACCTGACTCTTCATAGACCAAAGTAAAACCAGAGGCGGTGTCTCCGGTTAGATTACCGGTTTTTGTAAAAGCGGTTCCGTCGGCTGCTTCAGTCTCTTCTTCCTCTTCTGCTGCTTGGTTGGTGTTGATATTTTGATTTACATTTTCTTCTAGACTTTTTTCTAAACAGCTTCCATCTTCACATTTACAAAGAGGAACTTCAAGACAGGGTGCTTCTTGCTCCGCATCAGTTGGACAAGTGGCACTAATGTGAATACACCCACAGGTGCAGGTTCCGATACAGTCATCATCTAGCTGACAGGTTGATGCTATTGGTTCACTATTAGTGTTTTGATTCAGATTAGAGTTGGTTTCATCCGCTTCGTTGCGCGTAAGGTAAAAGAAAACTATTACGATGATTATAAAAAATACCGCGATAATAATCGAGTAAAGTGATTTTTTCATAGGATTTGAAAATCATTAATTTAATTAATCGCCAAAGAATTCATAGCAATCTTCTTTAATTTCAGAAGTGCTAATGTTTTCACAATAATTTTTGTTCTGCTCGGCTTTGGCTCTGAAATAGATACAATCATCTTTTACTTTTGTAGTGCTAATCTCTTGGCAGTATTTGATATCCTTAGTGGCACTGGATAGGTTAGAATAGCATCCATCTTTAGACACTATATTTTCCAAGGAATTGCAAATGCCGGCATCATTTAAATTGGCAGCAATATTCCAATAACAAGTATTTTGGCTACTCTCCAAAATATTTTGAGTATTAGCGTTAAAGGTATGTTTGTCCTCTGATGCAAGGTTGTTAGAGATGTCGGTAATTAAATCCTCCTCAAATAATTGACATAAGACAATATCATTTCTTTGTTGAGCTACTTGATTAATACAATCCGTCCGGTTTCTAACTAAATCCAGATAATTATTTCCTTTATACCCCACTACATCACTAACTGTGTGTGAACAAATTTCCTCGTCCATTTTCAGTAAACTTAATTGAGTTAAACAATAGGCACTGGCTTTTGGTGAGTTATATTTTAGACAATCATCGATTGTCCAATTTTTGTCGATGACTAATGTATCACCTGATAATTCCTGACATTTTCCTTCTTGGCAGAAACAATCCGGGACAGCTACACAATTTACCATCCAATCTTCGGGACAGCTGGCGTTAATGTGAATACAACCGCAAGTACAGGTTCCCACACATTCATCATCGTGCTGGCAAGTGTCCATTGCTTGATCGGGGCTGGCATTCAAATTGCTATTGGAATTGGTTTCATCAACTTCGTTGCGCGTAAGGTAAAAGAAAACTACCACGATGATTATGACAATTACCGCTATCATTATGGGATAAAGCGTTTTTTTCATAATAAGGTTAATCAGCTATTTAATAAATCGGGCAGTAAAGTACAATCAGTATGTTCCTTATCAGAACAACAGCCGACATTGGCGTATTGATTGTCAGCATAATAACACCAAGGCATGTCTGAAGTACAGGAATAGATTACTACACTGGTGTCCTTGTCGATTATCTCCTGCGGCCAGACCCATTCACAATAGTATTCCCGATCTTCATAATCTTCTACTGAGACCGTATTGGTATTCTGGTTAGATGTGTTGGTGGTTGAGGTGTTGGTTTTAGAAGTATTAGTAGTGGTTGAAGTATTGGTTGTGGAAGTGTTTCGGTTTGCGGCTTCTTCCTTTTCAGAGGCTGAAGGAGAATAACCGGTAATATCTTCACACTCAGTCAAGCAGAAAGGGATAGAACTGTTTAGAATCATCAATTCCCGGCACGTTTCGGCACAGTTGTTATAACGTTGTTTTGCCGTAAAACCACCCCGGGCAACATAAAAAATGCCGACCGACAGGCCGACTACAATAATCGCAGTAATTATTAAAGTAACTTTTTTCTTTTGACTCATGATTTTTAGGTAAATAATTACTTTATTATTATAGCATAGCTGGAAAGTTTTCCACAGTTGCCAAGTTTTTGAAGAG
>JAIWBS010000004.1:0-8900 GCA_048633705.1 Pirellulales bacterium | reverse complement strand
TAAAAGAACGATCTTGAAACAAAAACGGCAACCAGGCAAAAAGGAAACACAAGATAGTCAAAATAAAATAGGTTCGGTTTTTTCTCAGAAAATAATAAATTCCCAAAAAACCGATGATAAATAAGGGAATAGAGTATTGGGTGAACAGCTGCTCGAAAAAATTGAAAAAATAACGAAAAAAGGTTGAACCGATTGCCAAATTGGTATTTAAAGTAGCAGTAGCGTGCTGGGTTAAATTGAAACCTGATTCTGCATTGCCCCAATCAATAACTGGATCGCCAAAAGTCCTTATTGGCACATAAAGATATAGACTTAAACCCAGGAGAAAAACCAGAAACATTTTCAAAATTAATTTGGGGTCTTTTAGAATAGTAAACTGACGATACAAAATAAAAAAGAGATAAGGAATAACCATTAAAATCATCAAATTATGATGGGTAAAGCTGAGGCCAAGAATGAAACAAAACCAAATAAGATATGATTCTTTTTTGGATTCTGACCATAATATCAGAAGGTACAAAGTGGTTACCAGAAAAAAGGTATTTAAGGTATATACTTCAGCATAAACACTACGTAGCCAAAATTGAGAGGTGAAAGCAAAAATTAATGCCACCGGAAATGCTATCACTTCCTTTTTTGTCAATTTTTTTATTACCAAGTATAAAAATGTTACAGTCAGGGCAGCAAAAAAAGCAGACATTAAATTTATGCGAAAGGCAATCGTCCCTATTGGTAAAAAACTAAATAGTTTTCCAATCATCGTATAAAGGGGAAAACCCGGGGGGTGGCCAATGCCCAGAGTAGAAGCCACTGTCACAAATTCAGCTCCGTCCTCCATATAAGTTACCGGACATAAAGTAACCAGATAAGCCAAGAAACTAATAATAAAAATAAAATAGGGAAAATGTTTATAAAGTCTCTTTAAATTGGACTTTATGTTTGATAAACGTTTATTTGCAATGACTAAAAAACTTATTATATGACTTGGTTTTTTCTAAAATAACTTTTCATTTTTGTTTGGAATTTTGATCTTTCTGGCCAATACATAATACCGAGGCGCCAAAAGGGAAATTAATTTTTGTTAATAGAAAAGATTCAATCTTCAATAACCAAATAAAGAAAGTATTGAGAGAAGAAGGTAATATCACATAAGAAGCTTTAGGGCCAGATTTACTATTAATAAGACTTTTGATAAATCTAAAACCCAAGATGGGAAAAAATAATAAGGTGATCAAATAACTGCGTTTAATCAAGCTAAAGCCGGCTAAAGACATTTTCCGGTGTAAATCAGATAAAGAATATCTTCTTTTGTGATGAAGAGCTTCATCGTGTTCACTCCAGAGAAACTGGTAAGCTGGTGCCAGGATAAATACATAGCCGCCTGGTCGGCAAACCCGATAAAATTCCTTTAAGGCTACAAGGTCATCTTCCACATGTTCTATTAAATCAAAAGCACATACCAGATCATAACTACTATCAGCTTGTGGTATTTTTTCGGCTTGACCCTTGATCACCCTTTTTATGCCTCGTTTCTGACAAAAACTGATAGCCAAAGAGCTTTCATCGACCCCGGTTACCGAACCAAATTTGCTTAATATCTTAAAGTTAATTCCGGTACCGCAACCAACATCCAAAATATCAATTGGCTTTTTATCTACCTTGCCCAATTTCTTTATCTGCCTAAAAATTATATCTTGGCGCCCTACATGCCACCAATACTTTTCTTCTAGCTCATACAGTTTTTGATATTCGTTTTGTTCCATGCCCAAATTTATTAATTATTTTTAGCCATATTAAAAAGATAACCAGACCAATAAAAGTAATTATTGAAATTATTTTACCCCAATAATAGTATTTTGGTTGATAAGAAAAAGTAACGGTTGATTGACCGGCTGGTATTTTAACCGCCTGAAAAATAAAATTGGCTTGCAGGATTTCTGCCTGTTGGTTATCAATTTCAGCCTGCCAGCCCGGATAATATGTGTTGGATAATACCAAATAACCATCGCTATTGAAATCGGTACTAATAACGATTTCCCGATCAGTATACTTGGTAATCTGACTAGTACCAACAAACTGCTGATTACCGGACAATTCACCTACATCTTTTTCCAGCACCACTTCCTCAGTAGGATTAAAATCATCAGCTAGTAAATAATTGATTATTTCTGTATCATTGGTTAGAACTTTTGTCTGGTCAACTGCCCAAGCTCTGGGCATCCATTGTTTATTTTCATAAATAAATAGGGGCAGCATATTTTCATCACTGGATTCAATCTTTTTAACCCTTTCTAAATCAGGAGAATCCAATCTAAAAAAACTTGTAATGTATTTAACGTTTTCCATGCCCATGGTCTTGGTCAATTTGCCGTTGATAAAGGCGGTATTTACTCCTTCTGGATTAAGATATCCGGTTGTTCCATAGTTCAACTCAGCTTGCAACAAAGCTACATGTCTAGGAAAATTTACCCCTCCTTCAATAAAAGCTCTTTCCCCAATTTGTTCTACATCCCAAAGCAGATTATAATCGGGCTGCAAGACTTCCCGATGAAAAGATATTTTTCTAAAATCCCCTTTCCAGCCGCCGGCCCAGGCATTCATGTATTTCCAAGACTTAATCGTACCAAAACTATATATTCTAAACGGCTCATTTTCCTTCTGCTGTTCTTCTAGAAACTGGACACTATGGGGTTTGGCATAATAATTTTCCGTGTCTGTTATCAAAAAATAAGACGAAGTAAAAATTACTAAATCAATTGATACCATCACCAGCAAAATAACATAAATACAATTTACTGCTTTTGGGTTATGGTATTTGGTATTGAAATATTTTCTTAATAAACCAGAAATCTTATCCCAACCAAAACAGGCTAAAACCGATAAAGAAAAAACCACTCCAATGATAAAACGGTTGGGAAAACGAAAGAAATTGAAACCGGGAAAATATTGCCAAAAAATTCGGTAAACCGGAGTGAATTCTCCTAAAACCAATAACATGGAGCCAATTAATAATCCAACGAATATTTTGGAATATTTATTCTTTCTAAAAACAAATACTATCGCAAACAAGGCAATTAATAATGCGAATATTCCGATATAAACAGCGTTCTCCCAAAAGACCCCCATCTCTCGGATATTCTGAATATAGGACGCATTAGCCGGATTGCCCCAAAAATAAGGCACCAGAAAATTGATAAAATTCTTGGGGCTGAAAGGATAATTAACCGCATTTTCCCAAGATATGCCAGCGATCCGATTATTAAATTGAATCAATTCGTAACTGGGCAACAATTGAATGGCGGCCAGCATTATGATTACTAATCCCACTATGACCATAATTAATAACTGTCTGGTCAACTTTCTAATAAATAATTTCTTAAACTGTAATCCGTTCTTTTCTTTAAAATCAACCACAAACTTAATCATAAAATAGGTAAAGGTAAGCAAGAGACAATAATATGCCATTTGGAGATGACCAGCCATAATCTGGATTGAACCAACTAGAGCCAACCAGATTAAATACTTTATCTTTTTAGTTTTAAAATATTTCTCTATGAAATAAAAAGTCAGAGGAAGCCAAATGGCCACATTTACTATGTTAAGGTGTTTTAACCGGGCCACAAAAAAGCCGGATAAAGAAAAAGAAATCGCCCCAAACAATGAAGCTTGCCGAGAAATATTTAGACGACGCACAAAAATATAAAAAAACCAGCCAGCTAATAAAAAGTTCAAAAAAATCACCCAGTTATAGGCCAGGCTGCTTGGCAAAAATGTAAACAGAATATTAATCGGGTAAAAAACTCCGGCTTGGCCTTCAGCCAAAAAAGGGAAACCATGAGATAGTTCTTGGGTCCAGATCGGCACCTGACCAGCTTTAAAAGATTGGCCGGTTTCCACCCGAAGAGGATAATTCAGCTCAGTCAGGTCACTGCCGGTGAAATCCCCTAAATATATGAACTTTTGGCCGGACAAAGTGGGCCTGAAAATAATTACCAGGATAAAAACAAAAAAAGCGAGAAGCCAAATATCTTTCTTGATTTTTCTTAGTCTGAGATCCACTGTTCAGGTTCGGTAAATTCTAATAAACTCTGCTGTTTTTGTTCTTCCAGCATCTCTATATGATTGACCGTAGCAATATACTCGATGCTAAACGGCGTAAAATCACTGTTTACGCCTTGAATCAAATAGTCTGTCCCCTTTTCCTTTTGATCACGCTCAAAATAATAAGAAGCCAGGGCATACAGGTTATTCTTGACTATCTGCTGACCGTAAAAAGGATCTAAATACCAATTAGGGTTAATCTCCAGTTCCACCGGCTGCCAGTTATCAGCTGACTGAGCCTCTTCCTCATTAAAATAAACCTTATAGGCCAAACCATTTGAGCGCAGATGAATTTTCGAGAAAATATCCTCCCGGTCTGGCTGATCTATGGGAACGAAAACGTAAATTGGTCTCCTTACCCAACCCTTTACCGCGATCGCTTGGAGAATGGCGGAGAATCTTAGACGATTGCTGCTGAGATACAAGTCAATATAATCTATTCCCAATGAAGTATTTTGGACAATGTTTTTTCTCTCCTCTTCGGTAATTTCCCGCACCTGCATCTTACCTTCTATTTCCGCGGGCAAGCCAAAATAAGCCGATCCGACAATGGTCACATCTGGTCTGATTTTCTCTACCTCGTGGAAATAGAGAAAAGCAAAGCCTTCGCTATCATTTTGCATACCGTAAATAAAAATAGCATTGGGATCCAAGCTGGATAACAATTTATAACCGAACTGGTAATTTAAATCGAAATCGTGTCGATCATTAACCTGATAATTATTAAGCAAAAAATACACCGGGCTGATAATAATTAAAATGGCAACAGTCCAATATTTCAACCTTCTTTTTTTATTGATCAACTCCAATAAATAAGCCATACCAAAACCAATCAAGATAGCCAAGACTAAATGTGCCGGAATGTCAAAAACCCTAAAGATTAATTCATTGGCGCGGGTGTACTGGGCGACTGAAATAAAAGTTCTAAAGACACTATTTGTGAACAAGAAAATCAAGAGCAATAAAAGAGCCAATAACTTGTTCCTTTTTTTGATATAAATATAATAGAGTCCCAGTAAAGCCACGGGGATTAACAACAAAGTAAATTGCTGACCAATTCTTTCAAAAAAGGCCACAGCAAAATAAGACTTGGTCGTAGAAAAATCAATACCCAATCCGCCCCTGAAGTTATAATCACGATAAAGAAGGTGATTCCAAAAATTCTGCCAGGTTTCAGTATTACCCCAATCAACATAAGGATCAGTCATGGAACGAATAGGTAAATAGAGGTAAATGGAAAGACCAATCAACAATAACAACAATATTTTAATTATCAGGCGCCAATCCAAGAATATTTTCTTATTGACCATTAATATATAAATAAGGCAAAAAGGCGCTAACAGGCCTATAAGATACAAATGATTGGTCATGCCTAAACCAAAAGACAAGGCAAAATACAAAAGGTATTTTTGGTCTTTGGTCTCTTTCCATAAAATTAGCAGGTAGATTATCAATAAGGTAAAAAAGGTATTTAAAGTATACACTTCAGCTACAATACTTTGCGACCAAAAAAGCTGACTAAAAGCCATGACCAGGGAAGAGCCAAAGGCTGCCACTTTGTTTTTGGTTACCTGATGGACAATCAAAAAAAGCAGAAAGACAGTCAGGGCGCCAAAAACCGCTGAAACTAGATTGACCCTGAAAGCTATCTCTCCAAAGGGAATTAAAGTAATAAATATCTTGCCCAAAATAACAAAAAGTGGAAAACCAGGGGGATGAGGAATGCCCATACTATAGGAGGCAGTCACAAACTCAGCACTGTCTTCCAGATAAATAGTCGGGCAGACAGTAAAACAATAAACGGTAAAAGCAATCGCCGCCGCTAAACCAGCTAAAAGAAATTTATTGGTAAATAATTTTTTATTTAATACCATCTTCAGATAATGTGTGTAGGCCGGCTGACAACTCTCCATAAGATTTTTCTAAACTAAAACTTATTGAATAGCCGGTCTCACCAGGTGTTTCGTTAACCAGATAATGGGATTTACCAGGATCTCCAATTTGAGCAATCTGGGGCAAATGCTCCGCCAACTGACATAGACTAACCAGATCATCTTTTTGACAGGCTGCGGATTGATAAGATTTATTATCCCGATAGATTAATTCAAAAGCGGCCTGGATCTGCCTGATATCTGCCAGCCTGGTAGCATCTCTGGCCATTTTATTTTCTTGGCCGTAAGACCAGGCAGCTGTTCCCAGCAAAAAGAAAAAAACCAGGACAGCGATTACTATATCCAATTTGATAAATCCTTTTTTATTCATACTCCAATTATATAATAAAAAAGCAAAATAAAAAAGAGGGATTTCTCCCCCTTTTTTATTAAAATCCTATCAAGTTAATTTCGATTAGATACTACAATTAATTCCGGATTCACAAGCCAATTGGGTGCCGGCAGCAATACCTCCGGTCGCTCCTCCCAAACAATAACCAACAGTATATGTATCACAAACGTCTGATTGACAAGCAGTAGTGTGTTCAGGTTCATCCCAAGAAGTGTAGGTGTATGCATTATTAAGGTCAGTACAGACACCATCTGCTGTGTCAGGTGCTACTGGAATGTTGCTGGCCACTTGGGTCAATAGAGTACCAAGATTGGTATTACCACCAGTAACTGGTGGATAGCCAGGAGTGGTCTGATTGTTATACCACAATTCTAAGGCACTTTGAATCTGTTTAACATCAGATACTCTTTTGGCGTCTCTGGCTTTTCCCCTAGCCGCGTTTAGAGAAACAAAGGCTAGAGTGGAAAGTAAGCCGATAATGGCGATTACCACCAATAATTCGACTAAGGTAAAACCTTTTTTCTTTTTCATTTGTTCACCCCCTTTCTTAAATAGGGTTAATTTTTTAATATTTTTTCAAAGCTTAGTAAGGAATTAGTTGTCCACAATGTTATATTAACACATTTTATGGTTATTGTCAAAGAGAAAATACTTAAAAAGCCGAGGAAAGATTATACATGGGCATCAAAATGGCTGATACTAATATACCAACTGCCACTCCCATCATTATCATGACCAGAGGCTCTATCAAGGTAACCAGATTATGAACCCCAGTTTCCACTTCTTTGGCGTAGAAATCTGCTATTTTATCTAGAATATAATCCAAGCGGCCGGTCTGCTCGCCAATATTTAACATCTGAGTCAGCATGGTTGGAACATCCTTGCTTTTTATAAAGATGGTGGATATTGGATTTCCATCTTCAATTTCTTTAATGGTTCGTTCAATCAAATTCTGATACACTTTGTTTCCAACCACATCAGACACAATGCCCAAAGCCCTGACTAGAGGAATGCCCGAAGCAAGCAGATTAGCTAAACTTCGAGAAAACCGGGTTAAATATATTTTCTTGAAAATTTTGCCTAATATTGGCGCTCTTAATTTGAATTGGTCAATTTGAACCCTGCCGACCGGCGTACGGCTGTAATATCGGAAAAAAACCACAACGCCGACAAGTACAACCAATATCAACCACCACTGGTTGACCAAAAAATCACTAATCGCAATCAAGGCCCGGGTACTACCAGGTAATTCTGCTCCGCTCTCTACTAGCACAGAAGTCAATTGAGGGATGACAAAAACTATAGAGATTATCCCAACCCCCATCAAGCCCAAAAGAATGACCACTGGATAAATGCTGGCGCTTCTAATCTTATTAAGCAAATCATAATCTTTTTCGGTTTGTTCAGCCAGGTAATTTAAAATTTCATCAAGCTTACCGGAAGTCTCGCCTGATCTAATCATATGAATAAAAAACTGAGAAAAAACCTGAGGATACCGACTCATCGAATTAGACAGTTTGGCCCCGCCGTCTACCTCGTCGGCTATTTCCGATATTACAATTTTGAAAGTGATGTTCTCTGTTTGCTTGACCAAAATTCTCAAAGCCTTGGTAATTGGCACTGTCGCTGAAATCATAGTAGCCAATTGACGGGAAAAAATCACCAAATCGCGAGTAGAAACTCTGTTGAAAATCCCGATCGAGGCCTGCAAAAAAGTTGGCTTACTTCTTTCGGATAAACCAATCAAAATCAAATCCTGATCCTTGATCAATTCCTGGGCGACGTCCTCTGAGGGCGCTTCTACCGTGCCAGTTGTGGTCTGGCCTGTTTTATCTCTGGCTTTATATTCAAATATCGGCATAATAAAGTAATTATTGTCTAATAGGCGGCTCGACGGTTGCCTCCTTCCAATATCGTTTTAAGACTTTCTTTATCAGTCGCATATTTTATGGCATCATCCTTTCCGATCTCTCCATTTTTAACTAAATTGGCCAAGGCGTTATCCATAGAAATCATGCCTTCTTGGCGGGAAGTCTGTAAAATATTACTGAGCTGGGCAATTGCCCCGTCTTTTACTACAGTGATCACGGCCGGGGAAGGGGTCATAATTTCAGTAACCACCACTCTGCCCCCTTCGACTTTGGGAATTAATCTCTGAGTCGAAACACCCTGGAGATTATCTGCCAGTTTGGCTCTAATCCCACCCTGTTCATCAGCCGGAAAAGACTCAATCAGTCTTTCTACGGTTTTGACCACTGAATCGGTGTTCATTAAGCCAATCACCAATCGACCGGAATCAGCCACTGCCAAAGCCGGTTTGATTACAGAAGGTTTATCCATCTCGGAAACCATCACCACATTAACATCTTCTTTTAAAGTCAATAGCAGAGCTTGCTCAAATGATTTAGTGTCTCGCCCAACCTCTCTTTGTTCGATAATACTTTTATTATTGACTAAAAGATATTCAATCGGTTTTTCGATAGTCACAATATGTTCAGCCCTGGTTTTGTTGATGG
>JAIWBS010000003.1:0-9778 GCA_048633705.1 Pirellulales bacterium | reverse complement strand
ACAAAGATAAACCTAAAACCTTATCAAAGCCAAAGAGAGTCTCCCACATTTCCTCGGTGGGTAAACCTTCAGACAAATCCATGCGAGTGTTCACTTTTTTTACAAAGTCGAATATGTACGAAAGGGCTTTGGGTATATTTAAATCATCAGCTAGAGCTTGATCGAACTTTTCCTTTAAAACGTCAATTTCCATAGTAACTTCTTGATGAGCTTTTATTTCTTTATAGTCAAGCAGGCGGAGAACAAATTCTTTTAATTTTGCATAGCTTTCCTGGGCAAATGCCAAGGATGGCCAGGAAAAGCTCAAAGTCTTGCGGTAATGGGCGGTTAGATATAGATAACGTAGATCCATCGGCAAATAGCCTTTTTCTTTGACATCCTGCAAAGTAATAAAGTTGCCTTCAGACTTACCCATCCTAGCCTGATCAATTACCAAAAAGGCTCCGTGCAGCCAGTATTTAACCGGTTCTATCTGGAAAGCTCCGTAGGATTGAGCTCGCTCATTAGTGTGATGAACCGGGATGTGGTCAATCCCACCGCAATGGATGTCAAATTCTTTACCTAAATATTTTGTCGATAAAGTTGAACATTCGATGTGCCAACCAGGAAAACCTTTACCCCAAGGAGAATCCCATTGCATAAGATGATTGGCATTTTTACCGACAGCTTTTAGCCACAAAGCAAAGTCAGTTGGGTTCTTTTTATTACCCAATTCAACTCTTTTGCCCGCTTCCATACCTTCAATATCCAATTGAGCCAACTTTTTATAGTCTGGATATTTAGTTGTATCAAAGTAAACCGCATCCTCGGTTTCATAAGCAAAACCATTTTTTTGTATTAACTTAATGAATGTAATCATATCCTCGATATGCTCGGTCGCTTTGCACCAGATATGCGGATCTAAAATATTAAGGTCACACAAATTTTCCTTGAAAGTTTTGGTGTATTTCTCAGCCAGTTTCAACAAACTTTGTTCGCTTAAATCAAGACCTTCCCTGACTAAGGCTTTCTGCATTTTATCTTCGCCGGTATCAGCGTCAGAAGTTAAATGACCGACATCGGTTATATTCATAACGTGTTTAACTTTATAACCAAAGTGCTCCAAGGTTCTTCTTAACAAATCTTCAAAAACATAGGTCCTTAAATTTCCGATATGAGCATAGTTGTAAACCGTCATACCACAAGCGTATAAGCCCACCCCTTTTCCTTTAAGCGGTTTGAACTGTTCCTTGGTTCTAGTTAATGTGTTATATAATTTCAACATATTATTTTAGCGGAGATATTTTTTGTAATTTTTTAATAATATCCGGTAAGACGTTAATAACATAATCGATTTCCTCTTCGGTGTTATCTTTTCCCAGTGAAAATCTAATCGACCCATGAGCCTCTTCGGGAGGATAACCTGTACCTAATAGAACGTGAGATGGTTTAAGAGAATGAGAAGCACAAGCCGAACCGGTCGAAACGGCAATCCCTTTTTTGTCTAGCATCATCAGGATCGATTCCCCTTCCACATTCTTAAAAAGAAAATTAGCAATATGCGGCAATTTACTGGTCGGATGTCCGGTTACTTCTGTACCGTCAATTTTTTCTAAAACACCTTTGATCAATTTATCCCGTAATCGTGATACTCTTTCGGTTATTTGTTTCTGGTTTTTCTTAACCAACTCTATTGCTTTGGCCATCCCCACAATGTAAGGCACATTTTCTGTCCCGGATCTTTTGCCAAACTCCTGCTGCCCTCCGTCAATCAGCTTATCCAGATGAATCCCGTGCTTAATGTACAAAGCGCCGATTCCCTTGGGCGCATAAAATTTGTGACCGGTAATTGTTAGTAAATCGATTCCTAACCTTTTAACGTCCAAATCATAATACTGGACTGATTGCGTGGCATCAGTATGAAATAACGTCTTAGAATTTTTAGCTTTAACAATTCCCACCAATTCGGCAATTGGCTGGACTGTTCCTATTTCATTGCTGGAATGACCAACCGTCACCAAAATTGTATCCGGGCGAATATTATCTTCCAGGAATTTCTTGTCTATAACCCCTTGCTTATCAACTTTTAGCCAAGTAATTTCGAAACCGAGATTGGCTAAGTGTTGGGCGGCCTGCACCATGGAACTGTGATCAATCGGGCAAACTAACAGGTGTTTACCGTGATTTTTGTAGGCTTCGGCAACCCCCTTTAGGGCAAAGTTGGAAGATTCCGAGGCGCTGCCGGTAAAGATTATTTCATTAGGCTGACAGCCAAAAAAATCAGCCACTATTTTACGAGAGTTTTTAACCGCTTCTTTTGGTTTTTCGCCCAATTTATGTAACGACGAAACATTACCATACTGGTCAGAAAAATACGGCAGCATGGCATCCAACACCTCTTTATCAACCTTAGTGGTTGAAGCGTTATCTAAATAGATATACGACATAGCAATGGTTATTCTATCATAAAAATAGTCAAATAAAAACAGCCCAACAGACTAGGACTGAATCGAAAAAATTCCTTAAAATTTTACTACCTGACCAGGCTGTATTTCTTTAGTCTCTTGCTTTGGGACATTTGGCCTGGGAGGAGTTGGTTGAGAAGTTTGCTCAGTTGGTCTTTTATCTTCTTGTTTGTATTCCCGCTTTTTCTTTCCTCTCCTTTTTCTTTTATCACGAGAAAAACTACCGGAAAACGATTGGGGTTTTTGTTTTAGGGCGTCCTTCAAAGAAATCCCCTGTTCCGGCTGCTTGACTGTTTGTTTTAGCTTATCCTCAGCGTGGAAATCTTTGCTTAATTCCATCTTTAGTTCTTTCTCGGGGGCGGCTTTCTTTTTTTTGTTTTTATAACGAACCGCTTCTCCCTTAAAACTTTCGCTGTGGGTTTTTGCCGTCGCCTTGTAAACTTCTTCTACTCCAGACCAACGCAGAATCTTTTCTTCTACCTTTTCTCTAGGCTTGGAATATCGTTCCCGAGAAACGGTAATTACTTTTTCCCGATTACCGGTTGGACCCGCCAAAGGCGGCAATGTAGCGGCTGAAAAAGAATCAGATGAAACACCTTCAATCATTAATTTCAAATAAATATTGAACTTAGCCAGATTTACCAAATCATTCTCATCAAAATTGGGAGTAAACTCTTTTTCTAGAAATTCAGCATCAGCTGCACCCACTCTGAAACAAATTATGGTTCCCACGTTTCCAAAAACCGCTGCACTTACTTTTTCATCGAGCTGTTCAATGTACTGGTGAGCAATAATTAAGTTTAAACGATATTTTCTGGCTTCAGATAAGATATTGCCAAAACTTTCAGTAGCAAAATTCTGAAATTCGTCTACGTAAAGATAGAAGTCTTTTCTCTCCTCTTCCGGAATATCTACTCTAGACATAGCGGCCAATTGCAATTTAGTGATCATCATCGCTCCCAACAGGGCTGAGGATTCTTCGCCGATCCGGCCCTTAGCCAAGTTCATCAAAAGGATTTTACGGTTATCCATAACATCCCGCATTTCAAGGGTGCTTTTTGACTGACCAACTACATTACGGATAATCGAATTGGAAAGAAACTGGCCGATCTTATTTTGAATAGGGGCAATGGCTTCAGTTCTAAAACGTTCATTGTATTGGTTAAACTCATCCAGCCAAAAGGCTTTTACAATTGGATCTTTTACTTTTTCAATTACTTTTTCCCGATACTTTTTGTCGACTAAAATTCTGGTAATACCCAGCAGGGTACTACCCTGATAATCCAGAAGGGATAAAATAGAATTATTTAAAATATATTCCAAACGAGGACCCCAGGAATCTGCCCAGATTTTCTTGAAAACCCCTACCAAACCAGAGGCTACCAAAGGTCGATAGTTGGGATCTATATTCTCTAAAATATTAAAGGCAATTGGATTATCCACATCAGCCGGATTAAAATAAATCAGATCGTTGATCCGATGGGAAGGAATGTAATCAACTAGTTTATCGACCAAATCGCCGTGAGGATCAGCCACCGCCACTCCGTGTCCTGCTTTTATATCCTGAATGATCATATTTTCCAAGACAGTGGTTTTACCCATACCGGTTTTTCCAATTAGATACATATGACGGCGGCGGTCGTCTTGTTTAATGCCAAATTTTCTCTGCTGGTTACGAAAATTAGTTTTAGCAAAGAAGGTAATTTGCTCTTTAGGTTTTAATCGTAGTTCTTCTGACATATTTATTCTGTAGGAAGATTAGCTGGTGCTTCTTCTTCCGGCTCTGTTGATAATTCAGCTTCTTCAGTGGTAACTCTTTCTAAAGCTGGCATAGTTTCAATCGGTAATCCACTGGGCGGTTCTTTCTTCCTGCTTTCAATTTTCTTGATCAAAGGCGCTTTAACCGTCTCGGTCGGGAAATGATAGACCGAGGCTAATTCATCGGTGGTCATAATAAATCCGGTTGATAAGGCACTATTCCAACGCAGGCGAAACCTGCGTAATATTTTACGTCGACGCCAGGTTAATCTGGTTTTTTTGAACCAGTACTTTGCTCTGGTTCTATATCTTTTGTCTTGTTTAAAGCTGTTTAGATCTGTGGCAGTAAACTGTTTTAATGCGCCTCTAACCGGCCTATCTCCTTTGGATTTGGAAAAGACTTCTTTGGGGGCCATATACAATGTTCTCATCTTAACCCTATAGGCAATCTTGGAAATTTTGTTCTCTATTGCCTCTACCGTAGTCCTCTCTCTAGGTGATAATCTGATTCTTTCTGATTTTTCTGAAGCGGTGCCTATTCCTTCCTCCAATGCCGTTGGCGGAACAATTGAAGCAGTCAGGGATTCAGTCAAACCGTGCAAAACTTGTCTGGGAAAATACATCAAATCACCAGTACCGCTTTTCACTTTTTCACCTAATATTTTTTTGATTATCTTTTTACCTTCTGCCCGCCATTTGTCGCCTTTATCTTCTGGAGAAAGTACTAATTGCAACCAGATCTGCTCGCCATTAGCTAAGCGGGAAAAAACCTCCAATAATGAAGCCATCGGATCAGCCAACTCTTGACTCAAGCTATGCTCAAAAAAAGGATAAGTTAAAATCGGGTAACATTCTTTGGCCGCCAGTTTCCATTCTGTCCCGTATAAATCGTATTCTTCATTAGGAAACTCCAATTCAAGTTTATTAACATAATCTTCAACTTCGGTAATTTCCGCTTCTGGATACTGAGCATAGATGGCAGCTTCCACTAAGTCACGATATTTCTCTGGGGTTCGGATAATAAACTGGATGTAGCCATCAATACTAATAATTTCCAAACTAATGCTTAATTGCATCTCCCCTTCCCAGTATTTTTCTATAAAATCTGCGTTAGTATCAATACCATGAAGATGGGCAAAAATTTGTTCAACCGCTCTCAGGTTTGCCACGATTTCCTTGGGAACATCTATGGCTAAAAGAATGTATTTTTCATTCATTATATAATTATACCTTCGGGCATTGATGAACTTAGAATATATTGCCATTACAATTAAAACCAGTAGAGCAACCCAGCCCCAATGCATAAAAACCCACCAGGCGGTAACTAGAGGGTTTTGTCCAAATAAATTATCGACAACTGTCAATAAGAAATAATTCATGTTGTGACTTTTTCTTTATTTTTATTTTTCTGGAACGAGTTGGTATTTACCGTCTTCTAATTTTTGAAAGATGCTCTTATTGGTAAGGGCCAGATGAATAGTATTTTTCTTGACCATCCTCTGATCAAGAACTGCTTCGACCAATTTCTTCCTGGTTATTGGACAATCGGATTTTTTAAGTATATCAACCAAAACATCCGCTACCACTCCTGGTTTGTAACCCCATTCTTTCAAGGCATAAACTCCTCTGCCAACCAATACATACTGATCATTCATTATTAATTCATTATGAATTGTGGGAGAATATGCTTTTCTGGCATCAAACTTCATGCTGTTAATTTTTTCTGCGATTTTAGCAAAGTGCATAGGTTTACCATCTTTTTGCATCACTAAATAGATTTTATCGTTGATTCTTTTCGGATTAATACTACCCCAACCAACTAAACCAAATTCACTATAGGGATTTTTGTCAATTTGTACAGATAAATGCAAATAAGAATTAAGAGTTTGGTCAGATAGAGACTGACTATTCGCCTGGTAAATTTCTGTTTCTTTAACTTTGCTGATAATTTGATCGACTGGAAGCGGTTTTTTACTGGATTCAATAATAGAAATAAATTCATTTATCATTTTCTTTAACAATTCCTCCGAACCGTGTTTCAATCCCCAGGTTGGGCGGAAAAAATCATCTTCTCGATATTGAAACTTCTTTTTTAAGATGACTTTTAGGATAAAGACAACGGCTCGGCTATCCATTTCCTTATCATCGGAAAATCCTACTAAGTTATTCAGTAACATCTCTTCGCTCATAAAATTGCCGTTTTCAGCAATCAGGGAAGTAACTAAATGTTCTACTGGACCGACAATCTCACCGGAATTTTTTATCCCTTTCATTTTGGCTACCGAGTTATTCTCAATCTGCCTGATCCGTTCTCGAGTAACATTATAGGACTTACCGATTTGTTCTAAAGTCTCGGTATTTGCTCTATTTAAACCAAATCTACGCCTTAAAATATCCTCTTCTTTGCCAGAAAGATGTTTCAATAAAGTAGATACCAAATCTGAAGGATAAAACTGCTCTTTTTCCTTGCTTTTGTGGGAATCTATTACTTTGTCCAAAATTGAAAGATTTCCGCTCATTTTGCTGTAAATTTAGAAATAATTCTTATTGCTACTTTTAGTATAGCATATCTTTAACTATGTGTCAAGGTTTACAAAATATAAAAAAATTGGTCTGAAATAAAAACCAAATTACTAAATAAGTTAAATTAAGACCGGTGGCGAAATTTCTGCCAAGTTACCAACAAAGGACTGGCTACAAAAATTGAGGAATAAGTTCCGATGACCACTCCACCGATTAAAGCCAAAATAAAGAATTTTATGGAAAACCCACCAAACAAAAATAGAGCCAACAACACAAATAAAGTAGTCAAAGAAGTGTTTATTGAGCGAGTGATTGTTCCGTTGATACTGGTGTTAACTACTTTGGCAAAATCCTCTTTGTAAGTCTTCTTCAAACCCTCTCGGATACGATCGTAAACCACAATCGTGTCATGGACAGAAAATCCTAAAACCGTTAACAGGGCAGTCACAAACATAGAGTCAATTTCTACATTTGGGAATTTACCCAATACGGCATAAAGGCCGGTAATGATTACAATGTCATGGATTAAGGCAACAATCGCCCCTAGGGCATAAATCCAGGAATTAACCGGACCCAAAGTAGATTTTCTGAACGCCCAGCTTATATATAAAATTATGGCAATAATAACCACGATAATTGCCGTGATAGCTTTTTGTCGTAATTCTAAACCAATTGTCGGACCGATCGATTGAAAACTGTTTTCTTTAACTTCGCCAAACTCACTTAGTTTATCCAAAATCGATTGCCTGGTTTCGTTGTCAATATGTTTCAAACGAATAACTACCCCACTTTCACCAAATGGTTGGATTTTGGTTTCACCCAAGTCTAAATCTGCTAACTGCTCATTTATCTGGCTTGAGTTCGGCAAGGTTTCGGAAAATTCTACTTCCAGCAAAGAGCCACCGGTAAAATCAATACCTAAAGTTAACCCCCAGCCAAAAATTGCCACAAGACTGCCAACTACTAAAATCAATGAAACGGCGTACCAGATTTTTCTTTTGCCAATAAAATTAAACATATTAATTTTCCTGCTCCTCAACTTTTTTAACTCCAAATAAACCGATTCTTTTTTCCAACCATCGGCCCGCTGATAACTTTAAAAAGGTCTTGGTAACTACAATGGCGGAAAACATACCGATCAAAATACCAATACCTAAAGTTATGGCAAACCCTTTGATCAAACTAGTGCCAAACCAAGCTAAAATTATACAGGTAATAATACTGGAAACATTAGAATCACGGATGGACAACCAAGCTCGCTCAAATCCGTCATCAATGGCCGAGATTAATGTCTTGCCGGTTCTCAATTCTTCTCGGATTCTTTCAAATATTAAAACATTGGCGTCGACAGCCATACCAATAGAAATAATAAAGCCAGCTACACCAGCCAAAGTCAAAGTTACCGGTATCATTTTAAATATAGCCAAAGCCAATAAGACGTAAATCAGTAAAGCCAAGCAAGCGACAAAACCCGGCCAACGGTAGTAGATTACCATGAATAAACCCACCAGAACCAAACCGATTAGACCGGCAAAGAAACTTTTTTCAATTGATTCTTTGCCCAAAGTCGGACCGATGTTTTGCTGGTTTACCAAAGTGATCGGTACAGGCAAAGCACCGGCGTTTAATCGACGGGCTAAAGTCTTTGCCTCATCCAAAGTAAAACTGCCTGTGATAACTGCTTTTCCTTCTTTAATCGGTTCATTTACTTGGGGAATGCTAATCGGCGCACCATCCAAATAAATTGCAACCAGTTTACCTACGTTTCTCTCGGTAATCTCTCCGAAAAGCTGCTTGCCCTCGTCATCAAACTCCAGAGTAACTTGTGGTTCGTTTGTATTGGGGTCTAATTGAACAAAAGCTGATTTTAGCTGCTGGCCAGATAAACCAGTGGCTACAAAAGTCTGGCTTTGTTTTATGTCTTCCGGTTGAGTCTGGATCAAAATATGTTGAGCACTTCTCTGTACCTGACCGTCTTCAGTGGTTTGTTCTTCGTTAACTTTTATGATGTGATAGCCATATTCAGTTTGGACCACTTCTGGAATTACCTTACCCAGTTCTGCGGCAAACGCTGCTTCTTCAAATTCCACAACCATTTGACCTCGAGCAAAAAATCCCAAATCTCCACCAACTTCAGCTGAAGGACCTTCACTGTTATCTGCAGCCAATTGGCTAAAATCAGCACCCTCAACCAAGGCTTGAGCTAAAACATCATCGGCTCTTTGTTTAGCTAAAAGATTATAAGCTTGGGATTGAGTTTTTTCTTCTTCGGTTAATTCTTCCGGTTGAGCTTCTTCTCTGAATTCTAGGAATGGAGTTTCACCGATGGCGGCAATCGCTTGATTGATATCGGTCACCCCGGGAAGTTCTACGATTAAACGCCAATCCTCCCCTACTTTGCTGCTTTGGACCACTGGTTCGGAAACACCAATAGCGTTGATTCTCCTTTCAATCACGTCCCTTACCCCCTCCATGGCTGAAGTTTGTTCAGAGGTTTCGATATTGGCAGTATCAGCTGAATACAAAAGATGCGCTCCGCCTTGTAAATCCAAACCGAGGTGGACCTTTAATTCTTTGAAATAATTGCCAATTCTAAGATCTGGCCCTTTGGGCCAATCAACTATTCCGGATAAAACCGCCAGAATTATTATTCCAATAAAAGCTAACCAAAGCTTTTTTCTTATTGCCATAAATTAAAATGATTTCAAGAATAATATTACACTATAAAGAAAAAATTAACAATGGGTATTAAAAACCGTAGGCGAGACGACGTCGTCTCGCCTACGGTTTTTTAGCAGAAGGTTGACAAATTAATATATTCTGGTAATTTGATATAAACTAGTGAACCTTAGTTCTTTCCCAAGGAGGGCAAAATGCCTGAAAAAAAGACAGAAAGGCCGTTGAATGAGTTCCGGATCGATGATCCTGATCTAGCCAGTGCTCTCTACCGGTTGGTAACTGAGCGTGGCGGCAGAGTCAAATTGGAGGTAGCTGGCTGCCACTCAACGCCAACTTGTACCATCCAGCTGATTGGCGAAGATCACGGTATGGGT
>JAIWBS010000002.1:0-4780 GCA_048633705.1 Pirellulales bacterium | reverse complement strand
TGGAATGTAGTTGAGCCATCTGAAGATTCAGTAATATCCGGTCATAAATATTTTGACTGGAACCATGATGGACAGAAAGATGTTGAGGATTTCCCAATCGAAGGTTGGCAGATCTACCTTTACCCTCAGTGCGGCGGATATCTCGACATGACAACAACTGACGTGAATGGTGAATATACCCTCCCGCTCTCAGACGGTCTCGGAGCAGGTACGTATTACGTCTGCGAAGAGTGGCGTAGTTTCTGGTATCCTTCACCCGGAACATCGTACAATTCAAACGCAGGTAAGTGGTGTCATGAGGTCACGGTTAACGGCACAGACAATGTCGTGAACGTTGACTTCTTCAACTACGACAACATCTATGCAGTCCACGGACAGAAGTGGAACGACGAAAACGGTGATGGTATCAAGGATGAAGGTGAGCTTCCACTGAACGGCTGGGAAATAACACTCTATATGGGCGATGATGTTATCGATCAAATGGTGACCCAGACACACAATGACCACCCAGGCTGGTACTGGTTTGACAACCTACGACCCGGAGCTTATAAAATATGCGAGACACAACAAGCTGGCTGGTTACAGACGTCACCAACAACTAATGACGAGTGCCACATCTTTACCGTACCAATGTATACCAAACTTGCTACTACCGTCTCAGAACTCCCACCAAGACCCGAAACTACCTGCGACTTCGAGTTTGTGGATAATTTCATTCAAGTAGAAAATGAAGTAGAGACCCCTCTCCTTTGCAACTTCGGTAACTATGTTAAACCAGTTCTCAATTTAGACAAAACCGACAGTGCTGATCCGGTTTTAGAAGGTGACACTTTCCGCTACACCTTAGATTGGGAATTGACTGAAAGTTATGCTGTTGATCTAACCTTAGTTGACACTCTACCTGATAACGTTACCTACGTTGATTCTGACGGCGGAACTTATGATGAAGCTACCCATACTGTCACTTGGGACCTCGGCTTTCATGAAGCAGGAGCAACTGGCTCTGTTTGGATAGATGTCCAGGTGACAACTGGCTTAGATGATGGAGATGTCTTAATTAACAATGCTGTCATTAGTACAGAGTACAACGATGTCCAAGATGAAGCCGAAGCAACGTTTACTGCAGCGGCCACTAGACAAGTGTATGTTGAAGCTACGGCCGAGGAAGATACCACAGTTACTGCCCTGCCTTCATTGGGCATTCTCAAAACAGTTGGTTCTACAGTAACTAATCCCGGCAAAACAGTTGATTATACAATTACAGTCAACAACTCCGGTAAAGGCGCCGCTCATGAAGTCGAAGTCACTGATACTCTACCGGTTGGTCTCTACTTCTATGAAGACGGTAAAAACACCGGTGAGAGAGTCAAGATATTTGAAGTGGGAGATTTGGCAGCAGGTGAAGATTACACTATCAACTACACAGCTTACGTAGATAGCTCTTTGGGAACCGGTGACTATAAAAACACCGCTGCTGTTTCTTGTGAAGAAGACCCTGACCCTGTTTTCGATGATGCAGAACTAACAATTGTCATTCCTAAAGTCTTGGGCGAAGAAACAGGAGCAGTCCTGGTTATCGAAAAAACAGTTGATAAAGAGTTTGTCAATCCAGGCGGAGTGGCTACTTACACAGTTAAGGTAACCAACGAAGGTACTGGGCCGGCCGAAAACGCCAAACTAATTGATATCCTGCCTGATGGCTTCACCTTTACCGAATCTGCCAACTATACCCACAGTTGGGAACTGGGCGACATTGTTCCAAGTGAAACCATAGAAACTTCCTATGAAGTAAAAGTAGATATCTCCCAAACTCCGGGTAAATACCTGAATCTGGCTATCGCCTCTGCTGATGAAGTAGAAGATGTGTCTGACAAAGCATCTTTGGAAGTAAAAGCTGGTTTAGTCTTAGGAGCTGAAGATACTGGAGCCGGACTATGGGATTGGATCCTAGCAGCCTTTGCTCTGATCCTGATTGCCGGTGGAATCAGTCTCTACAGTTTCGCCAATAAAAAAGCTTAAACACCTAAAATAGGAAAAAGGGATAGAATTGAAAACTCCCCTCTCTGAGCGCAAGAAAAAAACGCTCAAAATTCTAGCTATCATTCTGATTATTACCGGGGTAGCCGCAATTGCCTATCCCTTTTTTCCTATGCTTAAATACCGGATCTCGGAACCGGAACCATATTATCCTTTCCCCACTCAACTAAAGATTGATTTCAAAACAGGTGAACTGCCCCAAATCGAAGAAAAGGACACTGGCATTTCAGTTAATGAACAAGGGATTCCTCTGACCAATTACCTGGTAATACCCAAAATCGGGGTTTATATCGAAATTGTTACTTCGGAAAATGAAAGCTGGGCCTTGTCTATAGGCGCCTGGCACATGCCAACAACCGGTAATCCGGCCACCGGCTCCAATATGGTCATATCCGCTCATCGTTTCCGCTATAGACCCCCTAACAGCAAAACTTTTTATCTTTTAGACAAGATGGCAATCGGTGATAACTTTATTATCTACTGGAATCAACAAGAATATGATTATGCGGTAACGGATATTAAAATCGTAGAACCGAATGACGCCAGCGTTCTTAATCAAACAGAAGATCATAAAGTTACTTTGTACACCTGCACTCCTTTATTTACTACTGATAAAAGGCTGGTGGTAATCGGTGAACTGATTTAAAAACTTACTAATACATCCTTTACGCAAGCGCGACAACGTTGTCGCGCCTACGTTTATTTTTCAAATTTTACTTGATTCATAGCTCGCGGGCGATGGGGTTGACAAATCAAGATTTTTCTGATATTATAATATGTTAAAAAGAGTAAAAATAAACTATAATAAATATGATGGTATTTTCCCCGAAAAGTCTAGTCTCTTCCAAGGAAGGCCAAACATACTTCCGTCATTATTTTATTCCAAATAACTGTAATAATAATAAACCGCATGCCCTGCGGCCCGGTGCCCTGAAATTTTATGCGGCTTTATTAATTATCGTTAAATTAGCTTCTACTTCTTTCTTTTTCTTTTCCTATCCTGATCAAGCTTCCTTTGCCTCAATCACCACTGCCAACATCAGAAATCTGACCAATTCAGCTAGAATTGCTGAAGGATTAGACCCTTTAACCGAGAATTCAAGTCTAAACCAAGCTGCCATGGCCAAAGCCAAAGACATGGTGGCTAATAACTATTTCGCTCACACCTCACCGTCTGGAACTTCACCTTGGTATTGGTTCAAAAATGCCGGTTATATTTATACCTTTGCCGGTGAAAATTTGGCTATGGATTTTATCGAAGCTGAAGATGTGGTTAACGCCTGGATGGCTTCTCCTACTCACCGCAAAAACATTGTCAATTCAAAATATGAGGAAATCGGTATAGCTGTGCTACCTGGAGAAATTGACGGACGCAATACTATAATTTGCGTCCAGTTCTTCGGCGCCAGCTATGTTCCGGTTGAAGAACCAGAAGCAGAAATTCCCGCTCCCACTCCTTCTGAACCAGAACCTACCCCAGAACCTACCCCTGCTACTCCTCCACCTCCACCGCCAGAATCACAAGCAGAATCTTATTCAGCTAAACTGGTTTCTCAAAGCGCCCAGCGAATAAATATTCAAGCCGGCAAAGCTCTTACTGCCTGGGTAGATTTCAAAAATACCGGAACAGTGGCTTGGAATAATACCGGATCTTACTTTATTGCTTTAAATGCAACCAATCCGCCTGGTCGAGTCAGTCCCTTCCAGCACAATTACTGGGATGAACAATTCTACCGGGCCACTCGGCTGGATAATGAAAACTTACCGGTCGGGGAAATTGGACGATTTACTTTTGCCCTGCAGGCTCCGGAGGAACCAGGTGAATACGTAGAAGAATTTCAATTGGTAGCAGAAGGCGTCACTTTTATCCCTGGCGGCACTATTTCTATTCCTATCACCGTAACCCCGATCCCGGTAATTGAATCAGCCACTGATACGGACACTAATACGGAACCGGCTCCAGCCCCCGAAGAACCGCAGGAAGAAGTAACCGCCCCAATCGAAGAAGAACCGGCTGAGGAAGAAGAGGTTACAAATACCAATCAGCCAGAGCAAACCACCTCCAGCCAAATAGTAGCAGAAATTAAACCGGTCAAAAATGAAAACTTGGTGGAGAAAATAATAAACTTCACCAAGCGATTCTACGAAGTATTTCTGACCTTTATAATTATTATCCTGTTGCTAAATATCCTGATCAAGGTAAAAGTTCAACATACCCCGGTCATCTTACAAACTATTTTGGTAATCTGTTTGACTGTCTTTTTACTGCTGTCACACTTCCACTTCTTGGAAAGAATCCCGGAAATGGTTAAAATCATCTAAATATATAAAAATACCCGATAACCGCCAAAGCTAAAACGATCCTATAGTAGGCGAACGGTTTGAGGGTGTTTTTTTGTAGATAATGCAGGAAGAACTTAATACAAAAATAACCGGTAATAGCCGCTGCCAAAAATCCAGCTATTAAAACCACTACTTCAGCACTAGAAACCGAATAATTGGTCAGATCAAATAACTTTTTTAGTCCTGCCCCCAAAACAATGGGAATAGCCAGCAAAAATGAAAAACGGGCGGCTTGGGCTCTTTTTAAACCGCTGCCTAAACCGGCCAGAATTGTGATACCGGAACGGGAAACGCCAGGAATTAAGGCAATGGCCTGAGCCAGACCAATCATCAAAGCATTTTTAAAACTAATTTGGTTCATTTCTTTAAACTTTTTGGCAAATCTCTCTGCCGCCAAGAA
>JAIWBS010000001.1:0-3005 GCA_048633705.1 Pirellulales bacterium | reverse complement strand
GTTATCTGCTGTAAAAAATTAAAATAAGCGAACTAGCAGCCGCAATCAAGAAAGCCCAGATCAAGGTACCAGTAGCTCCATATATAAAATAGATTAAAACAAACATAATCACCGCTCCTAAAGAATGACTCATTTCCCGGAAGATAATGTATTCGTCCAAATAAGAACCTCTTTTAGCGGCTTTATCGTAAAATATTGTCAGAAAAGGAATATTGAGTGAGCGTTGGGCAAAACGGGAATAGGCGTCAGCCGCAAAAACCTGAGGGATGCTGGAAACAAAAATTTTAAACAACCAGCCGGAGCTGTTGAGAATACTGCCTATTTTCAAGATTAGCCCCTTCTTGCCCTTATCCAACTGTTTCCCTAAAAATATTGTTAAAAGGGCGGAAATTAATAGGACGCCGCTAGTCAAATAACCGATTTTTGCAAAATCGGCAAATAATAAAAATAAAAATAACGGCCAAATCCAAATTGCCACTTTACTCTCGGCCCCTTGGGCAGCAAAGGCCAATGTCCTTTTTAACCGGCCTTTAGTAAATAACCGGCTAATTGCTTCTTTGTAAGTAAAACTGTAAGTTTCGTAAATCTCCGGAGACATAAACAAAGGAAAAGTAGAAACGATCAATAAAATCATAATAATAATAAATAAAACTGGGTATCCGAACTGAACAATGATTAATCCGCCCAATAGGGGGCCCATTATCTGAACCACAGTGGTAATTAAAGTCAGGTGGCTGGTTTGCCTGCCGCGGATTTCCCGCTTGCTGAATTTGGCAAAGTCAGTGTGAAAAGCCGGCCAGAAGAAAAGCTTGAATAATATATTAAGGAGGCCGATAGCCACCACCATAACCAGACCCAAACTGATATTATAAAGGCCCAGATAATAAAGGCAGAGAATGGGCATGCTTATTAAAATGGAATGTTTCAGTCCGATTTTGGAAAAAATTTTGCCGCCCAGAGGCGCCAGAAAAAAATAGAGGGTGTATTGAATAATCAGATAAATTAAAGTCTTTCGGATGGAGTTAAAATATAAATAAAAATAGATCGGCTCAAATAAGGTAATCATACCCAAGCCGAATTTTCGGATAGCTGCACTTAAATACAGTTCATTAATTTCCCTTTTTAGGGAATAGTCAATCTGATAACTGATTAGAGATTGGGGCATTTTATCCCACTAGATTAATTAATTTACCTTTAACGAATATTACTTTCTTCGGTTCTTTGATCCACTTTTGAATTTTAGTTGAACCAAGCGCTTTGGTTGTAGCCTCTTTTTCAGAAATGTCAGCCTGTACTTTTATTTTATCTCTGACTTTACCGTTAACCTGGATCACCAATTCAATTTCTTCTTCTTTAATCAATTTCGGGTTGAACTCCGGCCAAGGCTGATTGTGAATAGAATCTTTTTGGCCTAATTCCCGCCAAAGTTTTTCTGTTGTGGCGGGTGCAAATGGTGCTAAGATTATCAATAACTTTTCCAAATTATCTTGGCCAAATCCTCCTTCGGAAAATCTATTAACCAAAATCATCAATTGGGCCACCGCTGTATTAAAGTTTAATTCTTCAATGTCTTCAGTAACCTTTTTTATAGTTTGATGTAATATCTTGGAACAGTTATCTTGATGTTTCGGATTTCGGAATTCGCCGTGCCCGCCATCGGCTTCGCCTCTGGCGAAGGCAGGCGGGGATTTCAGATTTGAGGCTAAACTGTCGACCTTTTCTAAGAATCTTTTTATGCCTACTATTCCTTTCGGATCCCACGGTCCGCCTTGGTTATATGGTCCCATGAAGCATAAATACATTTTAACTACGTCCGCCCCATATTTTTTGACAAATTCGTCCGGGTCCACCACATTACCACGGGACTTGGACATTTTTTGTCGGTCCGGGCCCAAAATGATTCCCTGGTGTCTCAGTTTCAAAAATGGCTCTCTTTCTTTAAACGTTTCTTTGGGTAATAAATCCAAATCGATCATCGCTTTGCAAAAAAATCTGGCATAAAGCAAATGCATTACCGTATGCTCGGCTCCACCGATGTACATATCAATCGGTAGTAACTCTTTAATTTTCCTGGCAGAAGTAAACTCTTTATCGTTTTTCGGATCAACGTAGCGATAAAAATACCAGGCCGAACAAACAAAAGTATCCAGCGTATCAGTTTCTCTTTTAGCTTGACCTCCACAAAGAGGGCATTTCACTTCAACAAACTTTTTTAAAGAAGCTAATGGTGATTCACCGGTTGGTTTAAAATCCACGTTTTCTGGTAATTCAACTGGTAGGTTCTCGTCCGGCACTTCCCCGCAATTATCGCAGTAAATAATAGGAATGGGGGCGCCCCAATACCTTTGCCGGGAAATAATCCAGTCCCGCATTTTGTAATTAACGGCAAAGTCACCAAGATTTTTAGTCTTTAATTTCTCTGTAACTTTCTTTCCACCTTCCTGCCAATCCAAACCGTCAAATTGTCCAGAATTAACCATCTGGCCTTCACCTACGTAAACTTGTTTTTGAACGTCTATTTTTTCTGGTCCCCGGATTACTTCAGTGATTGGTAAACCAAATTTCTTGGCAAACTGCCAATCTCTCTCATCATGACCCGGTACTGCCATAATCGCTCCGGTGCCGTAACCCAGTAAAACATAATCTGCGATAAAAATAAAAACCTCCTGATCATTGATTGGATTAATCGCCTTAACTCCTTTTAGCTCTATTCCGGTTTTTTCCTTGGCTAAATCGGTCCTTTGAATTTCTGTTTTCTTTTGGGCAGCGATAATGTACTTTTCTACTTCGTCCCAATTAGTAATTTTATCTTTGAGTTGTTGGACTAACTCATGCTCCGGAGCCAACACCATATACGTCGCTCCGAATAAGGTATCAGCTCTGGTTGTAAAAACCTCAATTTTGAACTTTTCCGCCAGAGGCGGATCCACCTTGAGCGGAGAATTTCGAATTTCGAATTTTATCTTTGCTCCTTCTGATTTACCGATCCAATTACGTTGGCTGAT